>CAZJIO010000009.1:0-17503 GCA_964546035.1 uncultured Eubacteriales bacterium
TTTCTTGCCAGGATTAGGGTTAGAAGAAGATAATAGGTTGTCTTTTGAGTATTATGATGAACGCTACATGGTAGATGGTTCATGCGATATCTATATTCCTATAAAATAAGGGTGCTCATTTGACCTTTTTAGCTAGAGCTGCATATGATAAAGTAAGTGTTGTAGATAAAAGAGAAAGAGATGAATAGAGAACTTTATTATACGATGGAACTTCAAGGTGAAGGTGTTGTGCTGGTAGAACCTGATCTTGCGATCATTCAACTAGGTGTTGAGACAACGGATATGGATTTGACCAAGGCTCAAGCAGAAAATGCAAAGATCATGCAAAGTGTACTGAGTACCTTGATGAGAATGGATATAGAGGAACAAGACATTCA
The DNA here is from genome assembly GCA_964546035.1 of uncultured Eubacteriales bacterium. Taxonomy (GTDB): domain Bacteria; phylum Bacillota; class Clostridia; order Lachnospirales; family Vallitaleaceae; genus CAZJIO01. The sequence goes on from CAZJIO010000009.1 coordinate 378, forward strand.
AACAGAAAGCTATACCATTAATAAGGTGTATGAGTATGTGGACGGCAAACAAATCGACAAGGGTTATGTCGTCAGAAATATGCTCAAAATAACCTTGAAGGAGATCGGTAAGGTGGGAGAAGTCCTTGACGCCGCTGTAGCATCTGGTGCAAATGTCGTCAATGGCATTTCCTTCGAGACAGAAGATCCTTCTCTTTATTATCAAAAAGCTTTGAACATGGCATTGATCGATGCAGAAGAAAAAGCGATCAGTCTAGGGAGACAAATGCGAACTCAGGTGTACCGAGTGCCGCTTCGCATTGTTGAGCAGAGCTTCACTCAAGTGCCCTACGGGACACCCTTATTCGCTAGGTCTGGGGAGGCACAAACCCCAATTCAGACAGGTCAGAATCAAATCATTGCAAGGATAACCGCGTTATTTTCATATGCGCCTATGTAGGTAAGTGAGTATGGGGACGGAGAAAGCGGGAGCAGGGAAAGCGGTCATGGGGACGGAGAAAGTGACAACCTTGAAAAGGTTGTCACTTTCTCCGTCCCCATGACCGCTTTCCCTGCTCCCGCTTTCTCTTGCCCCAGCCACACCTTTCTCTTGCCTCGAGTCGGCTAGCCCATTTTTTTCATCATTTCCTCTAGCACCAATAATTCCTCGCCGTCAAAATCTTGAATATATTTCAACAATTCCTGTTGCCACAATACCTCGCACTCAAGAATTTTCGTTTGAATTAGTTCAGCATCTAGATGAAGATCCGAACTATAATCCTCATTGAAAACAACAAGAGATAAGACGGCTAACTCAATCTCGCTTAATATTTTAAAAGCATCTCGAAGTTCGCTGCCAAATAAGCAATCCGCCGATAAAATATCTATGAAATCCTCAACGGAATGGATGGTTCTAGAAAGAATATCCAGCTTATCCTGAGAATTCATACAATTGAGAAGTTCCTCGACGACAGCTCTAAAGCCTTCGTCATCCATCATAGGTGCTTTTTCTAAAACGAGACGATCTTGAGGATTCTCGCGTATGACTGGGATGTTGCCCAATGTGTTGTTTTCTAAAGCACTTAAGATTCTTGGGATTAATAAAGCTTTATACCTAGCGATATATTCAATCAGCGGTGGCTGTGTGATATTCAAAAGACGAACAAATCCATCCACGGCGTCTGTCATAAATCGTTTCACATCATCAAGAGACATTTCCTTTAATGATGCCTGAACTTTATCGAAGTGTTCCCTCGGTAGCATTAAATGAAGATGAGGTGACTCGGATAAAAATGTAAAAAAAGCATTGGTAAAGGTGATTTCAAATAAATTAATTGGGGCATTAACGATATCAATTCGATGCTTTCTGCCATAAGCCGTTAGTAAGGAAGAAATCTCATCCGATGTAAACATGTGGCAAAATTCTGTTTCGAGTTGCAGCGCTTTTAAATAATGGTTGATATAGGAAATCCCTTGCATAGACAAATCGTCAAAAACCAATGGGTAATCCATGCTGCTCCCAATATCCTGAGCACTAAAATAAAAATCGTAGTTTTTAAAGAAGTCGGGTAGCGCCTTGTCGAAGGTATCGGTATACACCTCAGAAGGCACATTTAAGATATCGCCATCAAGTTCAGTAAAAAGCGCTTTGGTTTCATTAACCAGCTCCTTAATGTGGAGCAGCCCTTGACTGAATATTTCATTGACACCTTTTTCCTCTAAAATGGACCCTTGTTCTTCGGAAGTTGAATGTGAAGTCATATACAAATCCATTACATAATGGATGGAAACCAATATCTTTTCTGCGACCTCTACTCTGACAGAGCTAGAATCCCCTTGGGTATATTTAAGAATTAATGCCTTTAGCAATTCCATAATTTGTAGTTGAATATCATGAATAGGGTGGTGATTTGAATCGCCCATAACCTGGTTTTTAACCAACATTATTCATCACCTGCCATTCGATCGAAGTCCACAACTTGATTGTGGCGTCTTGTAGTTCTAATCAGTTCATCTAAATATTTACCTTTTAGAAGTTCTAAATCCCCATCGCATTTATTGTAATAATCCTTAAGCAGCACGAGGAGTTCGTCATCCGCTATACTGTCTTCGGTTTCGTTTTTCTTTTCTTTAAATATTTCTTGGAGTTCTACGAGTATGGCGACATAATCATCTTGTTGGATATAAGAGGAGTCGCAAAATTGTTGAATGATCTTAAGGGTTGAATTGGCTTCTAGTTCAATTCTACCCACGTTTTTTAAGACGCGATTTCGCTCTGTAATCAAAGTGAGTGCACCTTCTGGCTTTAAGGATAAACCATATTTTTGAGATCCAGTATTGCTTTCTAGCAATGCTGAGGCTTGTGTCTGTATGAATAAAGCATTTTTAGAATGAAACAGTTCAGGTAATTGCATTTTTTGATCCTCCACTTGACAAAAAAAATAAAAAGTGCTATACTTAAATTTAGTCTATTGGTAAAATATCAGCACAGTATATTATATATCTTTTTCTCAGCTTTGTCAATTATTCCAATACAGATATTTTATTGTGCGCTACCTGGCGCTTTTTTTATGTCATTCTTGCAGAGTTTGCACATTATTGTTATAATAGCTAGAAAAGAGAACGGTCCTACTGGATAAAAAAGAGGTGTGTGATGGTTAAGATATCCGATATCGCTCAAAAAGCGGGTGTTTCCATAACGACAGTGTCAAGAGCCCTTAATAACTATTCTGATATCAATGAAAATACCAAGGAAAAGGTCCTTGCAATAGCAAAAGAAATGGGGTATTTTCCCAATTCCAGTGCAAAAGCATTGATTACTAAGAAAAATTGGTTGGTGGGTATTTTATTTACAGAATCTTTAGATGTTGGGTTAGAGCATCCTTTATTTGCGGGGATTATTGAGGCATTTAAAAAGACCATGGAAGACCATGGTTATGATGCTATTTTCATTACAAGTAAGATCGGAAATGAGAGAACCAGTTATCTCAATCATTGTAAATATCGCAACGTAGATGGTGTTTTTGTGTGTACTTACTCAGGATGGGATCCAATGCTGACAGAGCTTTTTGAAAGTGATATGAAATGTGTAACGACAGATGTTGCTTATAATGAAAATGTGCCTATTATCATATCGGATAATGTTAAGGGCATCGAAATGGCATACGAGTACCTGTATGATTTAAATCATAGGAAAATTGCCTTTGTTTCTGGTAATCAAAATTCTATTTCTGCTCGTGAAAGATTAACAGGATACAAACAGATTTTAAGAAGTAAAAACGAGTCTTTTAAATCTAATTATGTGACACATGTCAATGACTTCGATTATGACTCTGGTTACAAAGCTACCATAGAGCTTCTTGATAAATGTGCTGAGAATATGCCCACTGCAATTATCGCTGCCAGCGACATTGTTGCTATTGGTGCCATAGAAGCTTTGCATGAAAGAGGATTTAAAGTGCCAGAAGATGTATCTATTATTGGTTTTGATGATATTGAATTGGCAAAATATTGTAAACCCAGATTAACAACGGTAAGACAAAGTAGGAAAAAAATCGGCAATGAGATTGCTCTTGTATTGTTGTCTTATATTAAGGGTGAGCCTGTTAGTCCAAGAACTGTGATTCCAGTCACAATCATTGAGAGGGAAACATGTGCACCACCTCGAGAAGTTTAATTTTTTTGCTGGGCATTGAAAACGTTTCCGGCATATGCTATATTATTGTGGTGATTAGAGTGATTTCTTCATTCTAATCACCACATTTTTAGTTTTAGGGAGGAAATAATGGACAATTCACTTAAATTGATTTGGTCAGATGAATTTAATTATGTTGGGAAACCAGATCCGAAAAAATGGCATTATGATTTAGGCGATCATGGTTGGGGTAATAATGAATTGCAGAAATACACAGATGAAATTGAGAATGCTTTTGTTAATGGAGAATCTCTTTCGATTACTGCAAAAAAAGAAAGGAGTGGAGAGGGAAAGTATACTTCTGCAAGATTAACATCTGCTCAAAGTTTCCAATACGGGAAAATTGAAGTGTGCGCCAAGCTGCCTAAGGGCAATGGCTCCTGGCCGGCCATTTGGTTACTACCAACGGCTATAAAAAATGGCAAATCATGGCCACTTTGTGGCGAAATTGATGTTATGGAGCATGTTGGGAAAGATCAAGATCGGATTCATGTCAGCTTACATACGGGCCTTTACAACCATAGAATGCATACTCAAATGACCCATTTTGAGCTGGTGAACAATGTGTCAGATGACTATCACGTTTATGGTATAGAGTGGACTCCGAAGGGGATTGATTTCTTCATTGACCAACAGCTTTTTGCAGGCTTTGAGAAAGGTGCAGAGGGCCGGGCAATAGATGAAGAGGGGTGGCCGTTTGATCAAGCTTTTTATATCATTTTAAATCTGGCTGTAGGTGGTTTTTGGGGCGGAGAGGTAGACGACACCCTTTTACCACAAGAAATGACGGTAAAATATGTCAGAGTTTATGAACTTATGGAATAAGAGTATCAATAACCGAAAGCGATTACGGATAAATAAGCCTTTGAAAGGAAAAGTGAAGAAAAGTGAAAAAATTATTAACTTTATGCATGCTAGTGGTCCTATTAACATCACTGGTAGCTTGTAAAAATACAGATAGCAAGGAAATGGAAACACAGATTGAAACAACCGTGGCAGAAACAACGGAAGAATTGCCCCCAATAACTGAAATGAGCCTTGAAGAAGTTCTGAGTCATATGTCGGTTCAAAAGAAAGCAGCTCAAATGGTTCAAGCCGAAAGAAACTCTATTACGCCTGTTCAAGCAAAAAATTATGGGATTGGTTCCATTCTGAGTGGTGGGGGCTCTGTACCTGAGAGTAATACAGCTGAAGGTTGGGCTCAAATGTACAACGCCTATCAATCTAAAGTCATGACATCGGCTAATCAAATACCCATCATCTACGGGGTGGATGCGGTACATGGTCATAATAATGTCTTTGGTGCAACCGTGTTTCCCCATAACATCGGGTTAGGGGCTACCAGAAACCCAGCGCTTATCTACCAAATTGGAGGAGCAGTAGCCAAAGAAGTAGCGGCAACAGGTGTTGACTGGAATTTCGCCCCTGCAGTATCCGTTGTGCAAGATATCAGATGGGGACGAAGCTATGAGAGCTTTGGTGAGAGTCCAGAACTTCAGACGCTTTTGACAGCAGAGTATGTGAAAGGGTTGCAAGAGTCTAATATGGTAGCCACCGCAAAGCATTTTATAGCAGATGGTGGTACTAATTGGGATGAGACTAAAGAGGGGTATAAAATAGATCAGGGAGATGCACTTATTTCAGACGAAGAAATGAGAAGCATCCATCTTGAAGGTTACAAACAAGCCATAGCTGCTGGGGTCGATTCTGTCATGATTTCATTTAGCAGCATCAATGGCGAAAAAATGCATGCCAATAAGGCGTTGATTACAGACCTTTTAAAAAATGAACTAGGTTTTGAAGGGATTGTCATTTCAGATTGGGAAGCCATACATCAATTACCAGGCAGCTTTGAAGAGCAAGTGATTGCAAGCATTAATGCCGGTGTAGATATGCTTATGGAGCCAACCCAATGGCAAAAAACCATTAACACCATCACCAATGCAGTCAATAGTGGTGAAATCTCCCAGGAACGTCTTGACGATGCGGTGACAAGGATTTTGAAGATCAAATACAAACACAATTTAATTGAAGAACCCCTTGTGACGTACACGGGAGAGGGTTTTGCAACAGAGGAACATAAAGCCCTGGCAAGGCAAGCTGTCAGAGAATCTCTTGTGTTGCTTAAGAATGATGACAATAGATTGCCACTTAACAAGAATACAAATATTTTCTTAATTGGCCCAGGCATAGACAATGTAGGATTGCAATCTGGCGGATGGACTCTCGAATGGCAAGGTGTTTCAGAAGCAGATCGTGTACCAGGGGTGTCGATAAAAGAAGCCTTTGAGTCCGTAGCAGCTGAAAATGGGGCTCAAATTTATACGGAACTGGTAGATGCTCAAAAAGCAGATGTGGTTGTCCTCGTTATTGGTGAAAAACCATATGCAGAAGGTGTGGGTGATAACGGCCAATTAACTTTGGGTAGTGTAACGGCTATGGCGGGGAACCTTGAAGCGATTGAAGCGGCAAAGAAAATAGGATTACCTATTGTCACAATCATGCTTGCAGGTAGACCTTTGTTGATTCAAGAAGAATTACCTTCATGGCAATCCTTTGTGATGGCGTGGTTGCCAGGCAGTGAAGGCGGTGCGGGTATTGCCGACGTACTGTATGGCGATTATGATTTTAAGGGCAAATTGTCGGTGAGTTGGCCAAGTAACAGCACCCAGTTTGGGTATAATGTCAATGTTCCAGATTATAACGGGGAATTACTCGAATTTGCCTACGGTTTTGGTCTTACTTATCAATAAAGCGGCCAAAGAAATAAAAAATAATGTTAGCGCTATCAAAAAGTATTGAAATCGTTTTCGGTATCTGCTATAATACGGTTAGTAAGACCTAGTTATAACAAATCACAATTATATTACGGGGGTAAAATGATGAAAAGATTGATCGCAACGCTTCTTATTACTGGCTTATTAGTATCTATGTTAGCAGGATGTAACAAAGAAGCAAAATACGATGCTATGGACACAGCAATTACTGGTGAAGTCAGCGTTATGTTATGGTCGGGAGATGGTTCCTATATGGAAGATATTGGCCATCAAGATTTAGGTGTTGAAGATTTATTGTCCCAAAACATAGCAGCTGCTTATGCAACCGCTAAAGCTTTCAATAAAATGTACCCAAATGTTAAAATCAATATTTACGCTAAAGCCGGTGGTCCACATGACAATGAAGTGACCTGGGCACAGGAATTAGAAAACTTTAAAGCTGAACATGGCAGTTATCCATCCGTTTATGCCAGCACAGATGTTGTTGGAGATATCTCAAAAGGTTTGATCGCTGACCTTTCAAGATTTAAAGATGACCCGATGTACAAAAGTTTTAGTCCATCAGTTATGAATATGATGAACTTTGATGGTTTTCAAGGCGGACTGCCACAATATTTACTCCCATGGGGTGTTTATGTGAACAAGTCTCTTGCAGAAGACAATAACTTAGATGTACCAGAACCTAACTGGACCATCGATGATTACACAGACTTCATTCAACAAGCCGATATGGAAAATTTCTACGGCGCAATGGATGTGCCACTTTCCTTTATTGAAACAGGCAGTAAATCCATTAATTACAGCCTTGCAAAGTACGATGGTAAAAGTGATTATGTTAAATTAGATTCCGATGAAATCAAAGATTTGGTCAGTTACATTCCAGAATGGGCAGACTATTCCGTTTTCCCACAAAAAGATTTAGGAAATGTACCACAAGAACTCATGGATGCCAACTGGAACTGGGGCTTTAAATTCTTTATTGAAAACAAACTCCTCACTTTAGATGGCGACCCATGGATGATGGGCGATGCAGCAAACCAAAATGAAGCCCATTGGGGAAGAGCTAAAGCAGCAGATTGGGATATCTATCCTCGTCCAAGCACAGAATATCAGCCTAATACAGTAGGTGTTGTACTCGATCCATTTGTTGTTTACAACTTTGCTATGGAAGATGGAAATCCTGAAGCGACTGAAGCAGAAGTTGCAAAAATGAAGTTGGCTTATACCTTTGCTGCTTTCTGGGCAGGCGATACCTCTGCTTTACAAGCAAGAGTCGATCAACTGTTTACAGATGGCGAAAGCACAAGAACTTGTTTAAATGACTCTTTCCCACTTGTTACAGGAGAAGAATTTGATAAGCAAATGGCTATTTGGTACACATCACCGTCCCATGTAAGATTTAAAGATGCAGCTATGATGCCAGGATTTAGCAAAGTGTTAGAAATCTGGGAAAAGGGCCAATTCTGGGATATTTCAGATAAATCCTATCCTTACTACCATGATGTAGATGGTACAGCTCAAGCTAATCTATACGAGTGGAAGAACATGTGGAACCCAGAAGTTGCTGGCGCATCCCGTACAGATTCCAACTATGTAGACAATGTAAAAGCAAAGTTAACAGATTGGAACATCGCTTCTAACGAAAGATTTGTTGGCGCTGTTAAGGCGTTAAACGATTCTCTTAAAAAATACTACGGTTATACAGAATAAGCTTTAAGGGCTTTAGAGTAAAATTTAAAAGTGAGAGATTTTCATATGGTGAATGTGGAAATCTCTCGCTTATTGATAGGGCTTAATAAAATAAGGAGTCACCCATATGAAAAAAACCATTGTAATCGTCAGTTTAATCGCTGTACCACTTTTAGTTTATCTCATGTACACCTTCATATTGGGTTCAAGGACATCAGAGCATATGGAAGTTGATGGGGCACAGGTTCAAAAGAGTCATCAGCTTTTAGTCCAAACTTTAGAATATAAGAGAAATTCTTATGTTGATTTAGTGGCGGATTTTACAATCAATGAAACTCTGAAAGGGTCGGAAGGCATTTTAATGACGGAGGCTGATCAAGAGCCCCATGATTATGAAGGTCAAGTGACCCTACTTGAACGTGAAGACTCTGCTGTATACGAAGTGACTGTAGCCGAAGAAGGCTATTATCATGTGATCGTAGATCACTTAGTCGAAAAAGATGTACTGATTAACTTAACCTTAGAAATAAAAGTCAATGATGTATTCCAGTTTGACGAAGCAAAAATCATCGATGTCCCTTTAAGATGGACAGATGAAAGCAAAACCTTTGGACTTGATAGTTATGGAGATGAATCTTTACCTAATCAATTAAGGATTCAGGAATGGTCTCCCTTACATATGTTTAATAACACTTATTTAACAAAGGATCCTTTTTTGTTTCAACTTAATAAAGGTAAAAATATTATTGAAATAAACAACGTTTCATCCAGTAAGATATTTCTTGGAAAGCTCAAAGTAGAAGCACCAAAGCTTCCAGTTGATTATCAAGGCTATTTTGCGAAACAGTCTGGATCAGAACCTCAATCCTTATTATATGTAGATGCTATTTCTTACCTTGAAAAAAACTCTTCTTTTATTCGGATGGGTTCCTATAAATCGCCTTCAGTAGAACCTTTTGATGCAGTAGATAAAAAAATTAACATTATTGATGGTGCAGGCTGGCGGATGGCAGGACAGGAAATCACCTATCAAATAGAGGTAAAGGAAACAGGTTACTACGGACTTGCTTTCCATTATTTTAACAATAAAAATGATTTTAGCGTGTTTCGAACCCTTAAAATTGATGGGGAAATACCCTTCAAAGAAATGCAAGCCTATGAATTTCCTTATACAGGAGAGGCAAAATGGACAAATAAAGTGATTTCTGATTCAGAAGGTGCGGCTTATAAATTCTACCTAGAAGCAGGGACCCACACACTTACCTTTAAGGCTGAAAATGATCCCGTTGCCCATAGTCTCATTGAGATGCAGTTGCTCATTGATCATATCAATCAATTTTCCCTGGATATTAGAAAAATCACAGGTAAAGATATCGATAAAAAAAGAACCTGGAAGTTGACCAGATACATTCCTGAAACTCCAGATTACTTAGAAGCCTATGAGTTGGTTATTCAAGGGATTATTGCTGAATTACAAGAATATGCCCCTAATGGTGCTCAATCAGCGAGTTTATCCTATCTGAGAAAAGCAATTGTGAAGCTGAACATCATGCAGAAGAAGCCTGATGAATTGCCCTTATATTTTGAAGAATTGTACAGTGGATCTGGCTCTATCACCCAAATGCTAGGGGATACCATTGACAGTATGACGAGACAACCCCTATTTCTCAACGGTTTTTATGTGTATAACGATACCGAACTTGGAAAAGAAGAGGCAAGCGCCCTTGAGAAACTAGACGCTAACGGTACCTCATTAATGTCAACGTTTAATTCGAAAAAATACATCATCAAAAATGAAGAAGAAGCCATTAACATTTGGGTCAGTCGTCCTATTACTTACATCGATACCATGCAAAAGTTGGTGGATGCGCAGTTCACAAAAGAAACAGGTATAAAGGTTAAAATCTCTGTCATGCCAGATGCCAATAAAATGGTTTTGGCCAACGCGGCAGGACAATCACCGGATATTGCATTGGGTATGATGAGTTACATGCCCTATGATTTGGCCATTCGTGGAGCAGCTTATGATTTAACCACCTTCGAGGATTTTTGGCAGGTAGCAGATAATTTTTCACCAGGTGCCTTTATACCATATACCCTTGATGAAGGTGTTTTCGCTCTTCCAGAAACCTTGGATTTTAATGCTTTGATCTATAGAAAAGATGTTTTTAGAAGTTTAGACTTAGAAGTGCCAGATACTTGGGAAGAGGTCATTCAATTGCTCCCTTCTTTGCAGAGATACGGTATGAATTTCTATCATCCCGTTGCAGGTGGCACCTCCTTGAAATGGTTCTATCAAACCAGCGGTTTGATTTACCAAAATAACGGCAGTTTATACAATGAAAATGGCTTTACAACATCCATTAATTCGCCAGAGTCCGTTAAGGGATTGACGATGCTAAGTGAACTTTTTACAACCTATTCGTTACCGGAGCAAGTGCCTAATTTCTATAATTCTTTTAGATATGGGACATTGCCCATTGGAATTACGGACTTTAACAACTATCTCCAAGTTAAAAATGCAGCACCTGAGCTAAAGGGTCAATGGGAACTTGGCTTATTACCAGGCGTTGAGGGAGAAGATGGTACCGTATCCAGATGGTTTATTGCAGGAGGTACCAGCGCCATTATTATGAAACGCAGTGAGAAGCCAGATGAAAGCTGGGAATTCTTAAAATGGTGGTTATCTACAGAAGTACAAACGGAATATGCCTATTTGCTACAGTCTACCTATGGACCTGAATTTGTTTGGCTCTCAGGCAATCTCAATGCTGTTAAAAATGCACCCATAGATGAGGCGGATAAAGAAATAATCCTTGAACAAGTAGAATGGTTGATTGACGTACCCCGAACACCTGGCCAATACATGCTAGAGCGAGGCATTTCAGATGTTTGGAATAAATGTGTCATAGATGGTATGCTGCCAAGAGTTTCAATTGATCAGCAAACCATTGCCATCAATAGAGAAATACGTAAAAAAATGATTGAGTTTGGTTACCTAGATGAAAATGGAACGGTATTAAAAGACTATCATATTAGAGGAATCGATTGGATCAATGAACAAATTGAAAGGGCAAGGAGGGATGAAGATGCTAAGTAAAATAAATGCAAAACTAAAAAGTAATACCTATGGCGATGCCATTTCTGCTTTTTTTCTTCTATTGCCTTATGCCCTTGTATTTACCTTGTTTGTTGCCATTCCTATTTTAGTTGCGATTTCATTGTCACTGACGTATTTTAACGTCATTGAAGCACCGAGATTTACAGGTTTGCTCAATTACATAACCCTTTTAACCCAAGACGAAGTATTTTCAAAATATGTATTACCCAATACCATTAAGTATGCAATAATCGTTGGACCAGGGGGTTATATGTTAGCTTTTATAACAGCTTGGATGTTGGCACAAGTTCAATCAGGCCCAAGAACGATTCTTGCCTTAGCCCTCTATACACCTTCAATGGTAGGACCGGTTTTTATCACCGTGGTATGGAGAACTTTGTTTTCAGGTGACGAGGCAGGGTATATCAATGCCTTGCTCATGGGATTAGACTTGGTTGAAAAACCCATTCAGTTTCTCCTGTCACCCGACTATTTAATGAATATTATGATTGTTGTATCGTTGTGGAGCTCCATGGGGATTGGATTTTTAGCCATGTTAGCAGGTATTTTGAATGTCAATGAAGAGCTTTATGAAGCAGCTTATGTGGATGGTCTGCGTAATCGCTTTCAAGAAATCATTTATATTACAATTCCTTCCATGAAACCACAGATGTTATTTGGCGCTGTTATGGCCATTGTGGCCGCTTTTAATACGGGTTGGATTGGGGTTGCCCTAGCGGGTTCAAATCCAACACCTCAATATTCGGGACAATTGATTATTAATCATATAGAAGATTATGGATTCCAAAGGTATGAAATGGGCTATGCAGCAGCGGTTTCGGTGATCTTATTGCTGTTGGTCTGGGCTTTTTCAAAAACAGCCCATCGCCTATTTGCGGAAAAGGATTAATAAAAACAACTAAAAAAGGGGTGATCCAAATGGCATTTCATGGTACCAAAATTAATCCTACCAGTTTCCACCGTTCTCATTTGAAGTTCTATGCAATCTTGGTTCCGCTTTGTGTATTTATGTTATTACCCATAGTCTACATCATCAACCAAGCTTTTAAACCTTTAGATGAGCTCTTTATGTTTCCACCTCGGTTTTTTGTACAAAAACCAACCTTAAAAAACTTTGAAGACCTTTTTAGAACCGCTTCTTCTACAGGCGTGCCTATGATGCGGTATTTACTCAACTCCCTTTTAGTCACAGGGATTACCGTATTCTTAACCTTATTGATTGTAGTTATGAGCGGCTATGCCCTTTCAAAAAAGAAATTTAGAGCGAAAAAGTCCTTGCTCAGCATCAATCAAATGGCCCTTATGTTTGTGCCAATTTCTGTTGCCATACCCAGATACTTAATCATTGTTAAGCTGGGTTTAGATAATAATTTCCTCGTACATATTATTCCTCTTTTAGCTATGCCCATCGGGTTATTCTTGGTTAAACAGTTTATTGATCAGGTACCAGATACCATTATTGAGGCTGCAAAGCTGGATGGTGCTTCAGATTTTTATATCATCACCAGAATGGTAGTGCCCCTGATTAAGCCAGCTATGGCTACAGTTGCCATTTTGACCTTTCAAGTGGTATGGAATTCAGTGGAATCTTCTAATATATATGTGACAAATGAAACCTTAAAGACCTTTGCCTTTTACTTAAATTCTTTGACAGCTAGCTCTTTTTCAACAGTAACCGGAGCGGTATCCATAGCTGGAGCAGGTATGGCAGCAGCTGCAGGTCTCATTATGTTCTTACCAAATTTAATCATTTTTATTCTGATGCAACGTAAGGTCATGAGTACAATGGTTCATTCAGGAATCAAGTAAAGGGGGATCATATGAAAAAAATTCAGAAGATAATCATCCTCAGTGCTTTACTGATGATGATTTCTACAATAGCAGCAAGCGCTTCCTCAGCGACTTCTTATACTTATGCCATAGATGCAAAAGATCAGATGGTCAGAACTCAGGATGCCTATTTACCAGATCGAACCATTACAGAACTGCTTCTTAATAAACCCGAAGATATTTTTATTGACGGAGAAGATTTTTTGTATATAGCCGATACGGGCAATAAAAGAATCGTCAAATACAATCCTAAAACCGATCAGATTGTTATGGAAATTATGGATGATGAAATGACTGGACCAACCGGCGTCTATGTCACTCAAGAGGGTGGGATTTATGTTTCGGATTCTTCAGCTTCTAGCATCTTTCATTTTTCAAAAGAGGGTGCACTCATAGAAAAATTTGGCAAACCAGATTCACCTTCTTTTGGATACAACGATTTTAACCCTATGAAAGTAGGGGTAGATGAAGCGGGTAATATGTTTGTACTTGGAGAAGGCATCTACGATGGCCTCATTCAATTGGCACATACAGGAGAGTTTCTAGGTTATTTTTCTTCTAATAAAGTAGCACTTACCTGGGTACAAAGGCTTCAAGATTTGTTTTTCACAGAACAGCAGAAAACAAACTTACTTGGTAGAACGCCTGTAACCTTTTCGAATGTCTATGTGGACAATAAAGGCATCGTCTATAGCACAACTATGGGCGAAGATGTCGAGCAGGGGATCAAAAAACACAACACAGCTGGACAAAGTATGATCAAGAGCTATATCGTTTCAACAGATGATATGATTGATATCTTTGTTGGTCCAAATGGTATTATATATGCTGTTAGTAAAGCAGGACTCATTTTCGTATATACCTCAGATGGTGAATTTATTTACGTGTTTGGCGCCTTTAATCCCTCTCAGGATATTTCGGGTCTCTTTTCAACCCTCGTATCCGTAGCAGTGGACTCTGAGGGTAAAATATGGACCTTGGATAAAGAGAAATCCTTTATTCAATCCTTTCAGCCAACAGAATATGCCAATTTGATTTACACGGCACTGGATGCCTTTAATAATGGCCTGTATCAAGATTCCATAGATGTTTGGGATGATATCTTAAAGCTTAATCAGATGTCCGTATTAGCCCATAACAACATTGGGAAAAATTATTTATTTAAGCAAAAATACGAAGAGGCTATGTACCACACAGAGATTGCCGGAAATCGGTTTTACTATTCTCAGTCCTACTGGGAAGTCAGGAATCTGTGGCTGCAAAGAAATCTCGCTTTTATGATTTTGGTCTTATTGGGACTATTTTTACTAACTAAAATCATTAAGTGGTTGGATAAAAGAAAGCATTTTTTGGATGGACCAAAAAGGCTCATGGGCAAAATATATGCCATCAAACCCATCAAAGATACCCTTTTTGTTTTTAAATTTTTCAAGCATCCTCTGGATTCTTTTTATGATTTAAAGCTGGGCAATCAAGGTTCTCGAACAGGTGCCCTCATCCTATATGCTTTGGCATTTATCACCTACATAACCTCCTTATTGGGAAAAGGTTTTATTTACCAACTCGTCGCTGTTGAGGATGTGGATCTACAATCGGTCACCCTCGGATTCTTTGCGATATCTCTACTATTTGTGCTATGTAACTATTTAGTTTCTGCTATTAATGATGGGGAAGGTTCCTTTGTTTAAGATGTTGGCTTATGCCTTTGGACCTCTGATCTTGTCCTTATTATTTATCACCCTATCCTCCCATGTGCTAACCCTCAATGAAGTGTTTGTTTTAGACTTTGCAAGGTGGGTGGGTATGATATGGACGGCTGTGAATATATTACTGGGTGTTCAAGAAACCCACAGTTATGATACCCGAGATGCGATTAAAAGCATTTTAGTGACTCTGGTATTTATGGTTGTCATTGCAATTGTTTTGATCATCGTCATCATTATGGGCGAACAACTTTTCCAATTTTTCGAAGCCATTATAAAGGAGGTTATAAGAAATGCGTCTGCTTAAACCGAGATGGATTGTTTCAATCCTAATACCCGTTCTCCTTGCATCGGCTGTTGCTTTTGCAAATGATTATATACCTTCTAATCGAGATACGAAAAAAGCACCAGAACCTATGACCTTTGAAAGCACAGAACCAAAAGAATTTACACTCCTATATGAAACAGAAACCTTTAAATTCTATTTTAAAGAAGAACGAGATGTGATCGCCATATATGACAAGAGAAATGGGTATACCTGGAAAACAGGGTTAGACATTCCTTATGACAAGGAAATTGATGATGCTAATGAAGAAGCCATCGAAGCGGGACTCGAACCAGAGTATTTTCCTAAAGAGGATCGACTCAATACCACTTACACAGGCATGGCAAATTCTCTCGTCACCATTGAATATTATGACGAAGCAAACAACATCAAAAGAAACTCCAGCGCAGCTTATAAAAATGCAAAATCAGAGCTGAAGCAGTTTTCAGATAACCATTACCGTTTGGATATGAAGTTCACAGATGTAAAGGTACAACTGAAGTTACATATTTATTTCGATGAAAAGGGTGTACGCTATGAAATAAAAGATGAAGAAATTGAGGGAGAAGGCACCAATGTGCTCGCAGCCGTCATCGTTTCACCTTTCTTAGGCGCTTCAGGGGGGCAAAAATTGCTCTGGAACCCAGAAGAACAGGATTATAAGGATCCAGTACCCAACGAAATGATACCCGGGTATGTATTCGTTCCTGATGGATCAGGGGCTCTCATCCGTTTCCAAGACAATAACACCACCCTCAAAGAATATATTGGGGATGTGTATGGAACGGACTACAGCCAAAGTCAATATTACTATGACTATGACCAAGGGTATATACCCTTTAAATCTCCAACCTTCCCTGTGTTTGGCATTGCCCATGGGGATCAACAAAATGCCTTCAGTTCCTTTGCATTAGAGGGCGCTGAGCACATGGAAATAGTCGTTGTGCCTGAAGATAATATGACCTTTTATACATGGGCATACCCACGATTTGTTTATAACAACCTTTATTACCAAATCTACAATAAAAAGGGCGACGGATACTTCTCACTTTTTGAGGAACGCAATCATTTTAATGTAAATTTACGTTATGATTTTCTTCAAGGAGATGGAAGTGAAGGGGAACTGCCAGCAGATTACATTGGTATGGCATTAACCTATCGGGAGTACCTGATAGAAAATAAATTGCTCACCATAGAAGATGAAGCCCAAGAAGACATTCCTATTCGTCTTGACTTTATCCAATCTGATATTAAGAAAAGCATCCTTGGCTTTGAAGATGTGGTCGTCACCACGGCAGATGAGGTCGGATCCATTTTAAAGGAACTATCAGCGAGTGGCATTACCAATATCAATTCAGGACTCTATGGCTGGCAAAAGGGGGGCATTACCCTAGGTAAACCTTGGCAAGCCAATTGGGGTAAGTCGATTGGATCAGAAGGGGACTTTAAGACCCTTATTGCAGATACAAAGGAGCTGGGAATAGATGTTTCCCTGGCTCAAGATTATGTAATGATCAATGAAGAGCAAATGAATTTTAAATCCAATGCCGCGAAACACATCAATGGTTGGTACAACGAATACTATCTTTCCAGGTTTAGCAGTAAACCCATTTATGAATTTAGTTACGCTAAGCCCACAAAAAGTATGGAATGGCTTGTAGACCAAGAGGATGAACTGGAAGACCTAAAAGCCACCTCTGTGTCAATAGGCAGATTGCCTTTGTTAAGCGACCATGGTAGGCAAGTAACAAGCGTTGAAGATACAATTAAGTTGTATCAGGATACTTTTGGTCAAGTAAAGGCAACTAAAAAGATCAATGCTACATCGCCGAATGCGTACTTATGGCCCTATGTGGACCGTTATTTAAACGCACCGGTCTTTTCTACCCAGTTTATTATGGAAACAGATACCGTGCCTTTTCTACAGCTTGTTTTGAAAGGGATTGCTCACCAAAACAAACATCCAACAATTCACGGAACTCACTACAGTTTTTCAAAGCTTCAGGAG
>CAZJIO010000009.1:17513-31925 GCA_964546035.1 uncultured Eubacteriales bacterium
TTCCACACAGAAAAAGACATTTTGAGAATGATTGACTACAACGTCTATCCCTCCTTTGTTTTGACACAAGAATCCTCCCACCACCTTGCCGTGACGAATGCCTCTGACTTCTATTCGACAGAGTACAGCTTGTACAAAGCGTCTATCAATAATGTGTATGGTAAAGTGAATGAGGCCCTTGGTCATGTGAGAAATAGTCAGTGGATCAATCGCGAAGTCCTTGAAGAAGGCGTTATATTAAATTCTTATGATAACGGTGTTCAATTATTGATTAATTATACAGACCAGATATTCACTTATAAAGAGACTCAAATACAACCTTTATCATGTCAAAAGATAGAATAGGAGGTGGAGAAACATGAAAAAATCAGTCACTTATGTCATCAATTATAAAGAAAGAAGAGATAATCTTGTGGGCTATATGTTTCTACTGCCTTGGCTCATTGGTTTCTTAGCCTTCACTGTATTCCCCCTGTTCTACACCTTCTATTTAAGTTTTAACGAGGTCAAGTTGACCGTAGTAGGGTGGGAAACCATGTGGATTGGCCTGGATAACTACGTAACCGCCTTGCTAAAAAACATTTATTTCACACCGGCTTTAATTGAGTTTTTAACCATGGAAGCCATCTATGTCCCAGCCATCGTTATCATTGCATTTATCTTAGCCCTACTTTTGAATCAAAATATCAAATTTAGAGCTGCCTTTAGAATCATTTATTTCTTACCAGTTATAGTGCTATCAGGTTCCGTTATGTATCAATTGATGGATAGTGGCAGCACCGAGATTTATGCAGTGAACGATATTTTCATATTTAAAATGATTTTTAATTACAGTCCACTGTTAGGCGAGATGCTTTACATTTTGTTCCAAAATTTCGCTTTAGTCCTATGGTTTACAGGTATCCCCATTGTTCTATTCATCAACGGTCTTCAAAAAATTGAACGTGCCGTTTATGAAGCAGCACAGATCGATGGTGCAAGCGCCTGGCAAGCACTATGGAAAATAACCGTTCCTATGATTAAACCCATTGTATTGGTAGCTACCTTATTTACCATCGTACAGTTAGGTGTTTTCCCAATTAATCCCGTCTATGACATGATCCGAGACGCCATTTATAACACTTCAGGCGGGCTAGGTCTCGCTTCTTCCTATGCTTATCTATACAGTATTGCTGTTTCTTTGGTCATCGGGATTGCATTTTTAATTTTAAGAGAAAAAGATTTGGACACTAAAAAAGTTATGAAAAGGAGGTTATAGGGAATGGATACAAAACAAGGTAAAAAACCAATTCAATGGAAAATCCTGCTTAACAATCTCAGATATAAGTTATATGGACATCATTTTGTAGATGGTATCGTGAGTCGAATCAGCATTTATATCATTCTCATAGCCATCAGTTATGTCTTTTTATACCCCTTGCTTAAAATGTTGTCCATGTCTTTAATGTCAGCACAGGATATCGTGAATCCAGAAATTGACTGGATTCCACAGCATTTCTCTTTAAGTAATTTTAAAGTAGCCTCTTTCGTACTGGATATGCCAAAAACACTTTTTAACTCGATTTGGTATTCAGGCACACTGGCTTTGTTTCAAACAGCTGTATCAGCCTTAACAGCGTTTGCTTTTGCCCGCTATAACTTTAAATTTAAGAAATTCTGGTTCTCAATGATCTTACTATCCTTTATCCTGCCATTACCCGTCGTACTGATTCCTAGAATCATGACTTTTATCTCCATCCAAACGGGAACAGGCATCCAACTCATAGGAACGATCATTCCCCAACTGCTTATGACCCTTCTCGGGCAAGGCATCAATTCTGCCATCCTGATTTTGATCTTGTACAACTTCTTTAAAATGATTCCTTCAGCGCTGGATGAAGCTGCCAAGATTGATGGCGCATCCTCCTTCCAAGTGTTCTGGCACGTCATCTTAAAATTATCCATTCCAACCATCGTAACCGTGTATCTGTTCTCCTTTGTCTGGAACTGGAATGAAACCTATGTGACCACAACCTTCCTGAGAAGTGCAGTTAAGCTTTTACCCATACAATTGGTATCCTTTGACAGTACGTTTGCACAATTAGGCACAAATATTCCAGGGCAAGCAGGTCAAGCGTTAATCAATGAAGCCTATAAAATGGCTGCGACGCTGATTTCAATTGCACCCCTCCTATTGATGTACATCTTTGCACAGAAGCAATTTATTGAAGGTATTGAGAGTACGGGGATTAAATAGAAGAGCGAGGGCTTTAAAAGCAAGTACTCGCAGACAGTCGACAAAGAGGCTATACAATGTGTTCTTCTCCCTCAGATGCGCATCCATGCGCATGATTCGGGCCGCTCCGCTCCTGCTGCGCTAGCGAACACATCGTATAGCCTCTTTGTCTCGGTTTTGGAAGTTAGAATTAAGAACAAACCTCAAACCATGCGACCTTCAATGCGTAGAACTAGAATACGGGATCGATACTTGGGCGTTCTCGTTCAGCTGAACTAATCCCAACCTGGTACCTATTATTACGATCTTTTTAGTCTACACAAAGGAACCTTTTATAGTTCTGTATTTATGTATAAAGATATTTTTAAGGTCTATTACCGAATAGTTTTGGCTCAATTACTTAAATTAATAGAAGAGTTGGCAGTGGGTTAAGCGGAGCAGCGAGACAGGAGTCGAGCTCAGCCATTTGCGCAGGTATAGGTTTTGCGTAGCAAATACCGTTGCGCAACGGGCTGACGTAGCTAACCCACTGTCAATTCTTCGGACTACACTTAAAGCCAAAACTATGACCTCATTGAACAAAATAAAAAGAATGCAATAAAAAAAGAAGTGAGATGGCTAAAAATGCCAACTCTCTTCTTTTTTTATTGCATATTTCTTACTAGCAGAAGTAATCTTCTAGCAATTCTAATTGGATCTGTGGATAAACAGGGAAACGATCCAACAATTTTTTAACCCGTGCATGTGCTTCCACAACAACATTTTCATCGATGGTATACTTAGCCTTACTTAAACTACCATTAGGCGTCAACGTTGGATGCGTACCCGCTAGGACCAACTTAATAATGGCAGCAATTTCAAGCATCTCTTCTTTTCCCATACCTAAAGTGGTAATGGCAGGTGTTCCAATACGAATCCCGCTGGTGTACCAAGGACCATTGATATCAAAAGGTAGTGGACTTCTACTGGTCGTAATCAAACAATCGCATAAAGCACTTTCTGCTTGACGGCCAGTGATACCAAAAGGACTCACATCGATTAGGAAAAGGTGGTTATCAGTACCAGAAGTGGATACTGGGATACCAAGTTCCATACAAGTTTGGGCAAATATTTGAGCGTTATTTACGATATTAGCAGCATAAGTTTTAAATTCAGGTGCGTTAGCTTCTGTAAAGGCGATGGCTTTAGCAGCCATGACATGGGGCAGTGGACCGCCTAATACAAGTGGACAGCCTTTGTCGACATGTTCAGCAAATTCATCTGTGCAAAGGACCATACCCCCTCTTGGACCACGTAAGGTCTTATGGGTAGTGGTTGTAACCACATGAGCATGAGGAATAGGATTAAAGTCTCCAGTGAATACACCACCTGCAACTAGACCAGCAAAGTGAGCCATGTCCACCATGAATACCGCATTGACTTTGTCAGCAATTTCGCGCATTTTGCGGAAGTTGATTTTTCTTGGGTAAGCGCTGTAGCCGGCAAGAAGAATCAAAGGTTTGATTTCAAGGGCAATTTTTTCAATGGCATCGTAGTCAATAAGATGAGTTTCTTCATTTACAGAGTAATTGTAGGAATCAAACATACGTCCGGAAATATTGTGTCGATAACCATGGGTCAAATGACCGCCAGAGAACAAATCTAAGCCTAAAAGCTTTTGGTTGCCGAGTTGATCACGAATGACTTCCCACTCCTCTTTGGATATTTTAAGAGGATCGGTAACGCCTAGTTTTGCGAGCTCAGGCACATTGATTCGAGCGTTTAAAATGGCCCAAAAAGCAACTAAGTTGGCATCACAACCACTGTGGGGTTGAACATAAGCATGATCACAGCCAAAAACTTCTTTAGCCAGTTGGATGGCTTTGCTTTCAACAAGATCCACTTGTTCACAGCCGGCATAGTTACGATGTCCTGGATAGCCTTCTGCATATTTATCTGTCAACAAGTTACCCATAGTCAATTGGGTAGCGATTGAGCAGTAATTTTCGCTGGCAATGAGTTTTAAATGACTTCTTTGGTTTTTGATTTCATTGACGATGGCTTTTGAAATTTCAGGAGAAACCTTTGAGATTTCAGTTAAGTTGGCTAGATAAGCAAGAAAGCCAGTATCGATGGCATCCTTCTCGGTATTTTGGATATAATCCATGACAGCATTGCTTTTATTCATTGTTAACCTCCATAGAATCTGTTGTTAATGGGCCGTGTAAGGGTGATGCAAATCTGGATAAAGTTTAATAAAAAGAGGCTAAACCATGGTTTAACCTCTAGAATAAGAGAGTACAACAAAACAAAACATATCTACATATGTTATTGCTCTGTCCTTTTGCCTGAGAGATTATTCCCACTCTACCATAAAATAGAAATGAAAAATGCCCCTTCGGCGCCAATGTATGGTCTCTCCAGAGGTTCATCCGGTTGATGTCCTTTTACCTGAGAGTTTTGCTCCTTCGGTGATCTGATGTACAGATACTCTCCACCAACCATCATCTGACGATATGAAATTAATTCTACAATTATTATAGTAATGAATAGGACCCTTTGTCAAGTCAGAATTCTTTGATACAAGAATAACCATTGAAATAAGCCCGTTAAGGGGCTATAATTAGAAGAAAAAGTGAATCCTACTTGAAAGGAGAACTTAATGAGCTTACCTATTTCGCCTATAAGTGAATTTGAAAATATAAAAGCATCCAATCAAATGCGACATCGTGATCTGATCTCTCAGGCTTTTAACCTTGAGCCTTATCTCCAAACGACAAACCTCGCTACACCTCAAATAAGTGCTGGAAATAATACAGAGCTGATTAATTTATTAGCGATGACGGCCTATAACCAAATTGCTCTTAAAGCATTAGCGCTTGGAGGTGAGCCTGGCCTCATTAGCACCTCTAATTTTTCGAGCCAATTGACGACAGATGCGGCTGCCAATAAACCAAATGCATTTATACAGAAAGCTTATGCTTCATCTACTCCCCAGATTGAAGGTGCAAAGTCAATTGCACAAAAAATAAGTAGCCTTTATGAAGGGGGTCAAGTAACCGGTGATTTTGATGGACAAGGACTCTCAGTAGGCTTTCTCCAATGGAATATCGGCTCTGGTACGTTGCAGCCTCTTTTGAAAGAAATGGCAACAGAAAATCCTCAAGAATTCCAAGAAATTTTTGGTGGACAAATGGCTGGTACAAACCAAAAGCTGTCTGAGGTCTTAAAAGATGTCCTTAAAATGAGCAAATCACAACAACTACAATGGGCAAAGTCCATTAATAACAGCAGCGACAAAATAACGGAGCCTTGGCGGTCTGCATTTAATGAATTGGTAAAAAACGAGCGATTTATTGAAATTGAAAATAAGCACTCAGAGTCCTATCAAGCCAAAGCCACTCAAATAATGGGGGATATGGGCGTGAAAACAGTCCGTAGCTATGCTTTGGCTTTTGATATCGCCGTTCAAAATGGTTCTGTAAAAGCCTCAGCCCAAGCGTTAATTGATGGCGCTTTAGAAGGAAAGTCTAATGCATTAACAAACCCTCAAGATCCCAAATTAACGGCAAATCAGAGAACTGTTGTCTCAGATTTAATGGTTAAAATTAAAGGAACCTCAGATAATGATTTGAAAAAACTTTATTATACAGCTGCTGCTGTTGCTATTTCCTCAAGGGATCAGTATGTTAAGGACGTATGGTCTAGAAAATCCACCATCATTGCAGGTGAAGGAAAAGTGCATGGTAAAACTTTAGCCATGGATCAAAATATGGGTTTAAGTGATCATGCATTAGGATAAATGAAAGGACATATATGTAAATGAGAAGAATTGCTCATGTTAAAGGGATTGTCCAATAGGACAGGATGTGCTATGATACCTAAATATCATAAAAATCATTAAATGAGGTGACGTCATGAATGCTGAACACTTGAATCCTGTCATGGGTGCTGCTACGTATGTTTTGAGAGAGATGTGTGGTCTAGAAGTTTCCGTTGGGAGACCTTATTTAACACAGACTGTCTACGAAAATCGAATTTTTATTGTCATGATTGGTATAACCGGCGAATTACAAGGACAAGTTATTCTTGGAATGAGCGAGTCCGTTGCATGTGGAATTGCAGAAAAAATGATGATGGGTTTTTCAGTGCCTGAGCTGAATGATATTGCTAAAAGCGCTATATGTGAATTGATGAATATGACAATGGGAAATGCTGTTACCAAATTTTTTGATAATGGGATTAAGCTAGACATTACACCTCCTACAATGTTTGTAAGTAATTCATTGGATATGAGTGTTGCAGGTTCAAAGATGATTTGTATACCCATCACTTTTGGGGATAATCAGTTGATTGAACTGCATATAGCCATAAAAGAAAAATAAAGATATTTAAATTAGGCTCTACATCAGGTCACCTGAATGTAGGGTCTTTTTTATCTTAAAAACTTCGAATTATGACTTGAAGGATGCAGCAAAAGATGATAGAATGAAGTAAACAGTATGAACACGCGTTCATACTGAAATTCAATACGGGGTGAAATGAAATGAGAATTAAGGGCATTCATGGTCTAATAATTGTTTTAATGATTGTAACTTTAATACTTGGTGCATGTGAAAAAAAGGGAGTTAAATTGGAAACAGTTGAGGAAATAACCACGGTAGCTCCTACAACAGTCGCAGCTACTACAGAAGTCGTTACAGAAAATGCGTCCGAAGAAAAGATCATTTCCAAAAAAGTTGAGCTGACACCAATGGATACAAATAGCATCGTGGCACAGTATGGACAACTTCAGGTCATTGGTAATCAGTTAAGTAACGCAGCAGGAGAACCCATCCAATTAAAAGGATTGAGTTCATATGGTTTACAATATTCAGGAAGTCTTGTTAATAAAGATGTCATTACTTTTCTAAAAGATGATTGGAAAATCCAGTTATACAGAGGTGCCATGTACACTGCGGAAAATGGGTATCTCACTTCCAAATATTCTCAAACAAAAATGGAAGAAGCCATTGCGGCTTGTGTGGAGTTAGGACTTTATGTGATCATTGACTGGCACATCTTATCTGACGGTAACCCCCTAACCAATGTGGAAGAATCAAAACTTTTCTTTGCAGATATGGCTGAAAAGTATAGCGATTACCCGAACATCATTTATGAAATTTGTAATGAACCTAATGGAAAAGATGTCACTTGGGATGAGGTCATTAAACCTTATGCTGAACAGGTAATCCCAGTGATTAGACAATATGATCCTGATAGTATCATTATTGTGGGTACATCTACCTGGAGCCAGGACGTTGATATCGCTGCAAATAATCCCTTAGATTTTGAAAATCTGCTATATACCTGTCACTTTTATGCTGGATCACATGGTGCAGCCAATCGGGCTAAAGTACAAACAGCTCTAGATAAAGGTATTGCAATTTTTGTTACTGAATGGGGAACCACTACATCAAGTGGATCTGGTGGTGTTTATATTAAAGAAACCAAAGAATGGCTAGCCTTTTTAGATGAGAATAAAATCAGCAATGCCAATTGGGGAATTACCAGCCATTATGAAGATGCGGCTATTTTGGTTCCGAAATCACCTACGAATGGGCAATGGACTGAAGCTAATTATACAGAGTCAGGTAAGTTTATTAGAAGTTATTTAAGAGGTGAAATGGAGTAAAAAAAGTGCTGACAGAAAAATGTCAGCACTTTTTTTAAGATAATTTATTCAAGATATCATAGACGTCTTGTAATTTATTTGCAGCATTTACATAGGTTTCTGCATTGGTACCAGTCGTTTGTTGGCGTAATTGTCCTTGTAAGGTTTGGAGCTGTTGCCTTATTTGTCCTACATTTGTTCCTGCCATACCTACTCCGCCAGTACCAACGCCTACATTACCAGTCGTAACATTAGATGTCAATCCAGAAGTTACGCCAGTCGTACCAGATAGACCGGTTGTGCCAACACCCTTTGAAGTGTTATTTTGAAAACCTGTTTGATTTGTATTCATATGAACCTCCATTTTTCGCAACTATTTTAATAGCTATCATAGTATTTGCGAGAGCGGCACATAAATATTCATTAACTTTTAACTTTTTTAGTCTTTGATTTAGTGAAGGGTAAACTGATTAAAAGAACAAGACCACTGTAACCAATGATGGGGTATAAATATTTCACCAAGGTCGTAAAACCTAACTGACTGGCTAATAAGGCAAAAAATCCTAAGGCAAAAATCATTAATTTTTGATGTTTAGGATCATTTGAGGTCATTCGAGCTACAAAACCATATAAACTGCCAACAGCAGTGGAATAAATAGCAGCCACTAAAACGGCAAAGTAAATGATCAGAGTGGTTTTTGACAATTGTCCGGCGATATAAAACATGGGAATTTCTAACGCTGTAACCTGAGACATATTTTGAAAAAGGGTTAAAAAAATAAATATGGCGCATATTCCTAAACCAAGTCCTCCTAAGAGTGCACCTTTTCTGATGCTCCTGTCATCTTTTGCATGTGCGCCTAAAGGACCGAGTATAGCAAAGGACAGGAGAATATTATAGGAAGTATATAATAGTGCTGACCACCACCAAGTATGCATCAGTTGACTAGCAGGGACATTAATGTCCGTCGTCATAACTAACTGAGATGGAAAAATGACCAATGAAGCGATACAGATACCTATTGTAGCAATGAGTAAAAAGGGCACAATAAAGCTAATGGAACTAATGATGCCACGAATGCCTGTTAAGACAGTGATGATGGTTAAAAGGGTCATTAAAAGATTGCCCCAAAGGGAAGAAATGTGAAAGAGCTGGTGCATCAAGGCACCTGTACCTGCTATCATAGCCGTCAAAGAGCCAAAAAGGAAAAACACAATAACAAAATCCAGCAAGCTCCCTAGGAATTTGCCGCAGGTGTATTGAATAATCACTTCATGGGATTGGGAATTCAGCAATCGCCCACAAGACATAATTTTATATCCGAAAAAGATAAAGAGAAAAGTCACGAAAATTAGACCTATTAAACCTTTGTAACCAAAGACAACGAAGAATTGAAGCAGCTCTTGCCCTGAAGCGAAACCAGCGCCAACAACGGTTCCAATATAAGTAGTAGCAATTTTATAACTAGATATTTTGCGAGCATCCATACAATCCTCAACAGTTGAATTGTGAATCTTTAACTAAGTTTATTCCCAGAGCATGAGATTAATGAGTGATGAAATCACTTAAAAAGGCCCATTTCTCAAAATGAAATGGACCTTTTAATAGTTTTCTATTAGGATTAGGAGGCGTGATACAACAACGAAACTTGTGACCAATCCACGACATGCCACCACTGATCTACATAATCAGCTCTTTTGTTGGTATAGTGCAAATAATAAGCGTGTTCCCAAACATCTAAACCAAGAATGGGTTTGCTGCCTTCTGTAATAGGACTGTCTTGATTAGGGGTAGAAGTAATTTCTAAAATACCTGCAGAATTAACGACCAACCATGCCCAACCACTACCAAATCTAGAAAGGGCAGCGGCTTTGAATTTGGATTTAAAGTTTTCAAAATCTCCAAAGGCTATATCTAGAGCTATTTTTAAATCACCATAGGGCTCTTTAGGTCCTGAAGTGCTTAGAAGCTTCCAAAAGAAAGTGTGATTGTAATGGCCACCGCCATTATTTTTTACCGCTGTCTGTATGGAGGCAGGTAAAGTAGGTAAGTGAATCAATAAATCTTCGATGGTGCGAACCTTTAACTCGGGGTGTGGTTCAAGTGCATTATTTAAATTGGTCACATAAGCTTGATGATGTTTAGAATAATGTGTCTCCATAGTAAGGGTATCTATAAAAGGCTCAAGTGCGTCATAGGTGTAATTGAGTTCAGGTAATTTAAACATAAAATTCAACTCCTTTAAATTAGTTATTTCAATTGTTTGTAATTCTATTTGATAAAATCAATTATACACCAATTGAGAATCATTATCAACTACTATTTCGTATAAATAAGAAAAATTATTAATTGACTTAGCACATCCTCCGTCATATGATAGACTTGTATAAAATTGAGGTTAGGAGGAAAGAGATGATATATGAAGGATCTCCAAATGATTTAGAAGCCCTTTTATTGAATGGAACCATAGAAGAAATAGAAGGATTCATTGAAAATATACATCCAGCAGATATTTTGGATCTGCTTCATCACTTTGAAGGCAATCAATTGGATCTTCTGAGCAAACTCCCAGAGTGGATGATTGCGAATGTTATAGAAGAAGCAGAAGATGATCAGAAATACGAATTACTTTCCATCTTTTCGGATTCCCAGCAAATTGACATCGTGGAGGAAATGGCCTCTGATGAGATCGCCGATATGTTGGGTAGTATAGAACCGGAGGATGCAGATAAACTACTGGATAAAATGGATCCAGAGGACGCTGAAGATGTCAGAGAACTCTTATCCTATCCACCGGATACTGCCGGTGGCATCATGGCCACAGAATTCATTTCTGTGAAAGAAACCATGACGGTGAAAGAAATTTTAAAATATTTACAAAAGGAAGCACCGGGTGCTGAAACCGCCTACTATATATATGTCGTGAATGATGTCCTCCAGTTAAAAGGCGTTGTTTCATTAAGAGATATTGTCACTTCAACTTTTGATACCCTCATTTTGGATATTATGAGTACAAATATGATCAGTGTACCTGTCGATATGGACCAAGAAGAGGTAGGGCACTATTTTGAAAAATACGGCTTTCTGACCATGCCAGTTGTGGATGAAGCCGATCGGATGATTGGTATTGTCACCGTTGATGACATTATGCAAATCCTAAGAAATGAAAACACAGAGGACATTTATAGATTAGCGGGGATTCAAGAAGATGAGAAAATATCTGGCTCTTTATGGAGTTCCATAAAAAGTAGATTACCCTGGCTGTTTGTAAATTTACTGACTGCATTTTTAGCCTCGTCTATTATTGGTCTATTTCAGGGGACCATAGGAAAGGTGGTTATTTTAGCGGCCTTTATGCCCATTGTATCCGGAATGGGAGGTAATGCAGGGACGCAAACCCTTACCATCATCGTTCGCGGAATCGCATTAGGGGAAGTTGGCATTGAAAACTCAAAAAAAATCCTCCTCAGAGAAATCGGCGTTGGTTTAACCGCAGGCGCTTCTATTGGTACATGCGTGGCGCTTATTGGTTACTTTTGGATTGGTAAGCCTGTTCTTGGACTTGTTATAGGTATGGCCATGTTACTCAATATGACCTTTGCCACCGTGGCTGGTTTTTCTGTACCAATCATCCTCAAGAAACTTAAAATAGATCCAGCCCTAGCCTCAGCGGTGTTTGTAACCACAGTGACGGATGTTTTGGGGTTTCTGTTTTTCCTTGGGCTAGCAACTATTTTTATTAATTATTTGGTGTAAAATGCATTTTCATGCTTTAACGTAACAAAAAGTGTTTACTGTTTGGTGAAATTGTGATAAAATTAACAAGTTCCACGGGTATCTTTATCCATTTTCATAATTGACAAAGACAAGTCAATACGATAAACTTACATTGGAATAATTATGCTTATTCTATATAGAAAACTCACGGTTTTCTTATTGAAATAAAAAGTTAAATCATTTTTTAAAATAACATTTAGGAGGAACAAAAATGGCAGTAAAAGTAGGTATTAACGGTTTTGGACGTATTGGTCGTCTTGTATTCAGAGCAGCAATTGACAATGCAGAAGTAGAAGTGGTGGGGATCAACGACCCATTCATCGACCTTGATTATATGGTGTACATGTTACAATATGACACTGTACATGGTCAATTCAAAGGCACAGCAGAAATCAAAGACGACAAATTTATCGTTAACGGTAAAGAAGTTGCCGTATTTGCTTCAATGAAAGCTGATGAAATCAACTGGGCATCATGTGGAGCAGAATACATTGTAGAATCCACAGGCGTTTACACAACAACAGAAGCAGCATC
Organism: uncultured Eubacteriales bacterium; assembly: GCA_964546035.1. GTDB lineage: Bacteria > Bacillota > Clostridia > Lachnospirales > Vallitaleaceae > CAZJIO01. Next base: position 29,673 of record CAZJIO010000009.1, read on the forward strand.
TGCTCATTTAAAAGGCGGCGCTAAGAAAGTCGTTATTTCCGCTCCATCTGCAGACGCTCCAATGTTCGTTATGGGCGTAAACAATGAAAAATATACAAAAGACATGGTTGTTGTTTCTAACGCTTCATGTACAACAAACTGTTTAGCACCTCTTGCAAAAGTAATCAATGACAACTTCGGTATCATTGAAGGCTTAATGACAACAGTTCATGCAACAACTGCTACTCAAAAAACAGTTGACGGCCCATCTAAAAAAGACTGGAGAGGCGGACGTGCAGCAGCTGGTAACATCATCCCTTCTTCAACTGGCGCAGCTAAAGCAGTTGGATTTGTAATTCCTGAATTAAAAGGCAAATTAACAGGTATGGCATTCCGTGTTCCTACACTTGATGTTTCTGTTGTTGACTTAACAGTACGTTTAGAAAAACCTGCTACTTATGAAGAAATCAAAGCAGTGATCAAAAAAGCTTCCGAAAATGAAATGAAAGGTGTTCTTGGATATACTGAAGATGCAGTTGTTTCTTCTGACTTTATCCATGACGCTAGAACTTCTATATTCGACGCAGAAGCAGGCATCAGCTTAAATGACAACTTCGTTAAATTAGTTTCTTGGTATGACAACGAATGGGGTTATTCAAACAAAGTTGTAGATCTAATCACTTACATGGCTAAAGTAGACGCTAAGTAATTAGAAGTTCATTTTATAAAATATGTAAAGACATTTCGTTTGCTCAAGCAGTAGGCGGAGTGTCTTTTTTTGAGGCAAAGGGCAAGAGCAAAGGGAGGGGCAAGAGCCAAAGGGGAGCCAAAGGGGACGTTTAATTTTGGCTCCTTTGTGGCACTTTAAGAACGTGCATAAGGAGCCAAAATTAAACGTCCCCTTTGGCTCTTGCCCCTTCTCGTTTGACTCTCAGTTTGCTTGACAAATAAACGCAGCGCAGGTATGATAGAACATAGTGAATGTTAACGCTAACATACCGAAAGAAGGATCAACCCATGTCGACTATAAAAGAGATCGCATTAAGAGCGGGTGTTTCAATGATGACTGTTTCAAGAGCCATTAATACGCCTAACAAAGTTAAAGAAGAAGTGAGAGAACGGATATTAGCTATTGCAGAGGAGTTGTCGTACAGCCCCAATCAAGCGGCAAGAGCTCTGGCTACAAGAAAAACAGGTATTATTCAGATTGTGGTTCGAAGCGACATTCAGGCAAGCGATCCCTACTTTATGAGACTCTTTGTCGGTATTGCAGATTATCTCAGTGAATATCATTATTCCATACAGATATGCAGGGCTTTTGACCACCAAAATCGATCAGATGGCTTAATCGCTATGGGACTTAAGTTTGGTGAGGACCAAGAGCTTTTTGAAAAGGCGAAAGTGCCGTGTGTGCTTTTTGGTAAAACGGAATTACCCATAGATTGGGTCGATGTGGATAATAAAGATGCCATAGAACAAGGTATCACTTATCTCATTGATGGGGGACATTCAAATATTGGATTTATGGCCCTTGATATTCAAGAACACTACGCCTTCGAAAGAATTGATGGATACAAAGAGACTATGGAAAAAGCTGGAATCAAAGTCAAAGATTCTTGGTTGGTTTATGCAGCTGATTTGAAAGAAGTCGGCATAGAAAGAGCCAAACAATTATTGGAAGATAAGAGCATTACAGCGATCATGTGTTCAACAGACCGACTGGGGATTTCAGTGCTTCAAGCAGCTAAAGAGCTCGGCATCCACGTCCCAACACAACTCTGCATTATTGGTATGGATGGCATTTATCTGGACCAGATTGCTTCACCTCATTTGACGACCATACAACAACCCGTCTATGAAATTGGAAGAGAATTGGCTAAAACTTTGCTGGAGCGCTTAAATGACTTGGACCAACCCATTCAAAGAAAACGGATAAAAGCCCAACTACTCATACAAGGTACCACCTAGGAATTGTACGAGTTTAACTAATAATGTTAACGCTAACATAAGTGAGGAAAACACATTGGGATTAATACGCTATCATTTATTAAAATTCGTTTATTCGCCCCTCAGAAGAAGTATTCGCAACAAATTGCTCCTACTTATGTTACTAATTGCGATAGTGCCTTTAACTGTGGCCACAACAATTTCCTATCATAATTCTAAGAAAGCCATGGAACAGGAGATTTTAAGTCAAAACAGCTCTAAGATCAACTGGGTAAATAACGATCTGACAGAGGATATTAATCGGATTGATGAGAGTTTAACCGCTTT
>CAZJIO010000009.1:31950-51225 GCA_964546035.1 uncultured Eubacteriales bacterium
GGACGAGAACAATGAATTATACTTCTATGGATTGAGCTATTTAAAGGATAAATTAAGCAGCTTTTTCTTTGCGAAATACAGCGATTATGAATCCGTTACCTTCTACGTGGAGAAAGAACAAAAGGCTTATCATATTTCGGGTGAGGGTGGTTTTTCATCTCAGGACATTTCAAATTTGCTGCAGAAAAATGCGGATGAAATCGGTAGTTCCAAAATCAATATCACATTTAGAGGTGATGAGATTTACAACTCCACGGAATTTATTGATGACGATAATGGACCGTATATTTCGAAATATTATCGAAGATTTGAAGATCGTAAAGTCATGGCGACCATCATCATTAAGCTTAATTGGAATATGTTTGAAAAGGCATTTGAGTTACTGGACAATGAAAAGGACAATGCCATTTATTTTGTGAATGGAGAAGGGAAGTTGATTTCCGGCCACTATAAAAGTGCTCCAAAGCAAGAGGAACTGATCCAATTGATTCAGAGCATTCAAGAAACAAAGAGGGATAAAAACTATTTTTTATGGGATGACAATTATGTTTTTTACGAACAATTCTCAGAGTCTACATACATCATTAAAACCATTCCAAAACGCATCATCAGTGCCTCCTATATCAAGACACTCAACACCCAAGTTGCAATCATCATCGTCACAGGTTTATTGATCCTTTTCTTTACAATATCCCTAGGAATTACCATAACAAAACCCATCACAGTACTTGCTAAGTCCATGCAAAATATTGAAGGGGATTTTGACCGCGCCCTAACAAATTGGGTGCCACAGGTTAAATCCAATGACGAGATAAAAATTCTCGAGCAAAGCTATTTTTTCATGCTCAAAAAAATTAAAATACTCATTGATGAAGAATACAAACAAAAAATTGAGATGCAATCCGCTCAATTGATGGCCCTCCAGGCTCAAATAAATCCTCATTTTATGTACAACACCCTTCAGATGATCGGGGCAATGGCCATTGAAGATGAGTCGCCGCAAATTTATGAAGTCATCTCAGCCTTTGGAAATATGATGCGCTATAACATGCGACTTGATCAAGACATCGTGACCATTGAAGAAGAGCTGGATAATGTTAAGAACTATTTGAAAATCCAACAATTACGTTTTGATAATAAACTGGTAGTCAGTTACGAATTAGAGGAAGTGGTTAGGGCTTACAAAATCCCCAAACTATCCATACAACCCTTAGTAGAAAATGCTTTCAAACATGCCTTTGTCAAAAAGATAAGAGAATGGCATTTAAGTATCATCATAACTGAGAAGGATGGCGAAGTCTTAATTCACGTTCAAGACAATGGCAAAGGCATATCCAAAGAAAAGCTCCTTGAGCTCCATGATATTTTCAAAACATCGATACACAGTATGTTTAATTGCACTGAAAATCTTGGGCTAAAAAACATTGACTCGCGGCTAAAACTTTATTTTGGACTTCAATATGGCTTGACGGTAGAAAGTATTCAAGGTCTTGGTACTCAGGTTCAGATGAAAATCAAAGAAAAATAAGGGGGTTAGCGGGGATGATTAAGGCAATTATCGTAGATGATGAGAAATGGTCAAGAAATATCATTAAAAATTTTGGGAATTGGCAAGAACTGGGTATTGAAATTGTGGGTGAAGCTGAGGATGGTGAAGAGGGGTTAAAACTCATTGAAGCCCACCAACCACACCTTATTTTAACGGATATGAATATGCCTGTACTAGATGGTGTAGGACTCTTGCAAACCATCAATCAAAAGGCAAATGACATGAAAATTATCGTGATCAGTGGGTTTGATGACTACGAATATATGAAGCAAGCCATACGCTCTAAAGCTTTTGAGTACATATTAAAACCCATAAATGCTATCGAACTCAACCGCGCTTTAGCCCAATGTGTTCAGGAAATTTGTCGACATGATCATCTCATGGTCTATGAACGTGTGGATAAAGTCGTCTTGGAATATGTGATCGAAAAAAGAAAATTACTAAAAATACTCATTGATGAAAAAGATTTAGAGCAGATTCATCAAGTTTTTCATGATATGGTGAGCACCCTCGAAAAGATGCATGAGGATGAAAAAATGGTCACCCGTTTGGTAGATGATAGCATGGTGTTATTGATTCGAGAAGAAATCATCTTACCCGTTAGTCATCATGATACCTTGGCTACGGCCTATAAGGAAATTAGAAAGGAAGTTGAAAATGGGTTATGTATCGCGACTTATTTTCAGAAGATTAGGGTGTTGTTTGAGGAAGGGCTAAAGCAACTGCACCAGATGCTTGAAAAAGAGCATCAACCCATTGCTGTAATGGTCAAAAGTTACATTGATGAAGCCTATAAAGAAAATATCAGTCTAGAAAAAATCGCGAAGCATTTTTTTGTGAGCAAAGAATACTTGAGCGGTGCTTTTAAAAGTAAATTTCAAATAAACATGAGCCAATATATTTTGCAACTCAAAATGAGAGATGCAAAACAGTTAATTGAAGCAGGTGTGAGTTACAATCAAGTCGCCCAAAGGATGGGGTATCAGGATTTGAGCTATTTTTACAAGGTTTTTAAAAAGTATTATGGTTGTCCTCCAGGAGATTATAAATGCAGATGAGAGGGTTAATATATTCCATAAAAGACCTTAATATTGTCAAATGTGGTGTCGGACCCAACTCTCTATAATAAGGATGTAAACACAATTCGTTAAAGGGAGGCAATACAATGAAAAAGATTATTTCCGTTTAAGGATGTAAACACAATTCGTTAAAGGGAGGCAATACAATGAAAAAGATTATTTCCGTTTTATTAGTATCTATGATGTTAGTATCGATGTTTATTACGGGGTGTAGTAAAGACGAAGAAACAACAACACCAGCAGCTACAGACGCAAAAGAAACCGCTGTAGAAACCACAGCGGCTCCAGCAGAAGCTGAAGAGGTGACCCTTAATATTTTTATTTCTCAGCCTAGATTTAGAGACCAATATGAAGCTTATCTTGATCTTTTCGCTGCTAAATATTTAGCGGAGAACAATGTTAAAGTAAGCTATGAGCTAGAAATGCCAAGTGCAGATACCGCTGATGAAATTCTAAAAACCAGATTAACAACAGGTGACGCACTGGACGTATTCATGTTACATGCGATCAACGATATTCCATCGTTCTATAAAGCTGGCTATTTAGAAGATTTATCTGGAGAAGCCTTTGTTGAGACCCTCTATGATTCAGTAAAATCAGCAATCACCATAGATAACAAAGTAGTTGCTGTACCTCTTGAAAGTTTAACTTGGGGATATCTCTACAATAAAAAAGTATTCAGTGAATTAGGCTTAAAACCTGCAATGACACTCACTGAAATGAAGGCAAATGTGGATGCTTTAAATACGGCAGGTAAAACACCTTTCCTAGCTGCTTACAATGAAGCTTGGATTCCTCAGTTATTTCTACCTTTAACAACTGGTGCTCTCGTAAGCACAACACATTTAGATTTCTTAGACAAAATGAATACCAATGCAACTTCTTATTCTGAACTCGCAAGTCTCTTTGATATTATTGACCTAGTCCATGCCAATAGCAATAAAGACGGTTTGGAGATTGCAGGTTCTGATGGTTGTGCAAAATTTGCGTCAGGTGATTATGGCATGTGGGTACAAGGACCTTGGTTCTCAAGTACCATTCTTGAATCCGATCCTAATTTTGAATTAGGCGTTGCGCCACTTCCAATTAGTGATAATGCAGATGAAACTAAGATTAATGCAGCGGTTTCAACCTCCTTAGCTGTTTCCACATTCAGTAAAAACAAAGAAGTTTCTAAAGCGCTTATATCCTTTATGCTAGATCCAGTATCTTCAAATGATTTCTTTACATCCGTACAATTTAACCCATTATCAACTGTACATACCTTTGAGGCATACCCATGGGTTGCAGAAACGACTCAATATCTTGAATCTGGAAAAGCGTATGTCGATTTAACCATTCCATCTGCCGTTAAAGATGAATCTGGTAAATTATTACAAGCTTACTATGCAGATGCAGCAACCAAAGAGGAAATCATTGGTGCATTAGACAAAGCTTGGCAAACCTTTAATGAAATCAACTAATATGTAAGCAATGATTTAGGGGCTATCTCAAAATAGATCATTTATCTATAGTGAGTTAGCCCTTTTTTAAAAGGAGAGATCATAATGACGAAAAAAAAAGGATTTAGAGAAACGAGGATATTACTGCTTTTTTTTGCACCTGCGTTAATTTTCTACACGGTTTTTATGGTGATTCCTGTCATCAGCGGTTTAAGTTATAGCTTTACAGATTGGAATGGGTTAAATCAAAAATTTAACTTTGTTGGTTTGAAGAACTTTTATATGGCCTTTACAGATGATCCGAATTTTTTGAAATCTATTAAATTCACCCTTAAATACGTTGTTGTAATGGTTGTTCTATCGAATGTAATTGCTTTACTACTGGCATTATTTATAGATACCCGTATCAAGTCTAAGAATCTACTTAGAACGGCTTATTTTGTCCCTAACATGGTCAGTTTTATCATTGGCGCTTACATCTGGCAATTTATCTTTAGGAAAGTGATGGATGAAATTGCTGCCTCTAATACAATGTTTGCTTTCTTAGATCAGGCATGGTTAGGGAATCCTAAATTCTCCTTTTGGGCCATTGTCATGATGTCTATGTGGACCAGTGTTGGCTATATTATGGTGATATACATAGCGGCCCTTCAAGGGGTACCCAAGGAGCTTAAAGAAGCGGCAAGCGTTGACGGCGCCAATAGCATTCAGTCATTTTTTAAAGTGACGTTGCCCCTCATTATTCATGCCATATCCATTAATTTCTTTTTAATGTTGAATGGGTCCTTTAAAGCCTTTGATCAAATTTATGGATTAACGGGTGGTGGGCCAGCAAGAACGACCCAGGTCATGTCCTTAAATATTTATGAAGAAGCCTTTTCAAATTATTACAGATACGGGTATGCCAATGCCAAAGCCATTATTTTATTTCTCTTTGTTCTAGGCATAACCTTGATTCAACTCAAAGTAACCGGTAAAAAGGAGGCAAAGGCATAAATGAAAAGAAAAATCACCTCCTTTATGATTGGATTATTTTTACTCCTTGGGGCGTTGGTGTTTTTATTTCCACTTTACATCGCCCTGATCAATGCTTTTAAAACAGACGGACAAATGGCTAAATCTATTTTAGCCCTACCCACGTCCTTGAATTTTGACAATTTCAAGGAAGCCTTCCATCGATTGGATTTTATCAAAAGCACCCTGAATACGTTGTTTATCACAACAGTTGCGGTGATTGGCATATTAATTTGTAGTTCCTTGGCGGGGTATAAATTAGCCAGAAGTAAGAGCAAGCTCAGTAAAATATTCTATGGGTTGTTTGTGGCTTCCATGCTCGTTCCTTTTCATTCTATTATGATTTCTTTAACGAGGGTATCCATGGTTTTAGATATTAAGGGAACTAAGCTAGGCTTATCAGCAATTTATATTGGCCTGGGTGTAAATATGGCTATATTTCTTTATTACGGCTTCATCGGATCAATTCCTGAAGAGCTAGAGGAAGCTGCGGTTATTGATGGCTGCGGTCCCTTTGCAGTATTTTACTATGTGGTATTTCCACTGCTGAAACCCATCACTGCAACCATTGCGATTTTGGATGCTTTATGGATCTGGAACGATTTTTTACTACCCCTACTCATGATTAAAAAAAAAAAAAATTATACCCTCATCCTATCTGCAAACAGTTTCTTTGGTAAATATGAAGCAGATTGGACCAATATTTTAGCAGGTCTTTTAATGACCTCTATACCACTGATTGTGTTTTATATTTTCTTCCAAAAAAATATCATTGAGGGCATCACGGCCGGGGCAGTTAAAGGCTAAAGGCTAAGGTATGCGAAAAAAGGAGTCCCATTTATGCAAATTAGAGTGATTCAAACAGCAAAAAATACGGAAGATCGATTGACAGAAATAGGGTTCCTAAGTGAAAAAGAGGTTAACGAAGGTCCGAAAATGTGGCTTGATCCTACTCAACAATTTCAAGAACTGATCGGATTTGGTGGTGCTTTTACAGAGGCAGCGGCGGTAACCTTAAGTCATGCGACGCCCCAGCAGTATGAGGAAATTATTCAGAGTTATTATCATCCAACTAAGGGGCTTGGTTATACCCTTGGTCGCGTCCATATCCACAGCTGCGATTTCTCCCTTGGTAATTATATTTACATTGAGGAAGGGGATGACGCCCTATCTACTTTCAGTGTGGCCCACGATGAAGCCTTTATCATCCCACTGATTCAAGCGGCTATCAAAGAAAGTGATCACAACATCAAGTTTCTAGCATCGCCCTGGAGCCCTCCTGCTTGGATGAAAAGCAATGGTGAAATGAACCACGGGGGTTACCTACTAGATGCGTACAAAGAAACCTGGGCCATGTATTATACCAAGTTTATCAAGGCTTACAGTGCCTATGGCATAAATACCTGGGCAATCACTATTCAAAATGAACCAGCTGCCGTGCAGACTTGGGATTCCTGTATTTATTCAGGCGAAGATGAACGGGATTTTTTGAAAAACTATCTTGGACCTATTATGAAAAGAGAAGGTCATGGGGATGTTAAGATTCTGATTTGGGATCATAACAGAGATATCATGGTAGAACGGGCCCAAGCTGTATTGGAAGATCCAGAGGCCGCTCAATATGTTTGGGGAACTGGATTTCACTGGTACGTGAGTGAAGCCTTTGAAAATGTGGGAAAAGTACATGAACTTTATCCCCATAAGCATCTTTTATTTACAGAAGGCTGTGATGAGGGCGGCGTTAAATTGGGTTCGTGGCTAACTGGCGAGAGATATGGACGCAATATCATAGGAGATCTGAACAATTTTTGCGAAGGTTATTTAGATTGGAATATCGTTTTAGATGAGCGGGGAGGACCCAATCATGTAGGTAATTACTGCGATGCACCCATTATCTTCGATACGACTAAAAAAGAAATTCATTATAACAGCTCTTACTTTTATATAGGTCATTTTAGTAAATTTATCAAGCCAGGAGCAAAAAGAATGCATTGTGAAATGAAAGAAGAACAGGTTTATGCAACAGCATTTCAAAATCCCAATGGAGAAATGGTCTGTGTGGTCATGAATGAAAGAAATGAAGGCTTTAAGATTAATTTTTTGATTGAGAGCAGGACCTATGAAGTGGAACTGCCAGAACATAGCATACAAACCCTGATCATTACAAGCTAAGAAAAAAAGACAAGAACAAATAGTAAGGTATTTGGACTTGTCTTTTTAACGTATAAATGTGGAAAAGGGTTGTAAAAAAGAGGCAGATATAATAAGATTGTTAGATAGAGTTGTTATCTTGAGTTACAAAGGAGAAATATCAATGCAAAAACATAAGATTGGCGTTATTGGTCTTGCGGTAATGGGCAAGAACCTTGCTTTAAATATTGAAAGTAAAGGCTTTTCAGTGGCTGTTTATAACAGATCAAAGGAAAAGACAGACGAATTGGTTCAAGAAGCGATCGGAAAAGATTTACACGGTTATTATACCCTAGAGGATTTTGTTAACGCCCTTGAGATCCCCAGAAAAATCATCATCATGGTAAAAGCGGGTGGTCCAGTGGACGGAACCATTGATGCGTTAAAGCCCTATCTTTCTCAAGGTGATTTACTTATTGATGGTGGTAACTCCTTTTATGAAGATACCATCCGTAGAAATAGGGTCCTAGATGCTGAAGGGTTTAGATTTATCGGTACGGGTGTGTCCGGTGGAGAAGAAGGTGCCCTTAATGGTCCAGCCATTATGCCCGGTGGACAAAAAGAAGCCTATGAACTTGTTGAGCCGATTCTAACGGCTATTTCGGCCCATGTGGATGGCGAGCCCTGTTGTACTTATATTGGACCAGATGGTGCAGGCCATTATGTGAAGATGGTACATAATGGGATTGAATATGGTGACATGCAGTTGATTAGTGAAGCCTATTTCTTATTGAAAAATGTATTAGGTCTTTCTGCACAAGAGCTCCATGAAGTTTTCGCGCAGTGGAATAAGGGAGAGCTTGACAGTTATTTAATCGATATTACTCAAGATATTTTCACCAAGTACGATGAGACAACAGGTCTTCCTATGGTGGATATCATTTTAGATACAGCAGGTCAAAAAGGAACTGGTAAATGGACCAGTCAAAGTGCCTTAGATTTAGGTGTTTCAACACCGACCATAACAGAAGCCGTATTTGCAAGGTGCATATCAGCTCTAAAAGGTGAACGTGTGGCAGCTAGCAAAATTTTATCTGGGCCAACCGTTGAGCCCTATACAGGCGACAAGAAAGCCTTGATTGAAGCCATCAGAAAAGCCCTATATGCAAGTAAAATTTGTTCCTACGCTCAAGGGTTTGCCCTTATGAAGGCGGCTGAAAAAGAGTATGGGTGGACATTGAACTTTGGTAGCATTGCCATGATTTTTAGAGGTGGTTGCATCATCAGAGCTCAGTTCCTCCAACGTATTAAAGAGGCATATGATCAAAATCCTAATTTAGCGAACTTGATGCTGGATCCCTATTTTAAGGATATACTGGAGAACTACCAAGGGGCTTGGCGAGAAGTCATTTGCCTGGCAGTACAAAAGGGCTTGCCAATACCGGCATTCACCAGTTCTCTTAGCTATTTTGATAGTTACAGGACGGCTTCATTACCGGCGAATTTGTTACAAGCACAAAGAGATTACTTTGGTGCTCATACCTATGAACGTGTAGACCAAGAAGGCTTTTCACATTATAAGTGGTTTTAATGACAATGACCTCCGCCTTAGGGTGGGGGTCATTGCAAAGTGATAAATAGTTTAGTGCATTAACACGATTATGTGTTGCATCATTGGAGGTAATTAAATGAAGGTTGAACTTTCAAACTATCTACAACTTCAAAAAAACATTCTCAAAAAACTGGTGAACCGCTTAAGCCAAGAGTTTGAATACGTTTTTATTTTAGGTGTAGATACCAAGGGGAAGAGCTATATGCTCAAAAAAACAGGGGTAGAGTTAAACGATTCAAGGTGTGTTGAAAGAGGGTTTGTTGTACGTGTGTATAATGGCACCCACTACAGTGAGCATTCGTTTAACGAAATTTCAGAAGATTTGTTGGAAACTGTTGCTCAAACCATTATGGAAACAGCAACAACTAAGCTTCAATTTCTGAGGGACCAAGGAGTGGAAAGTGTCCCCTATGGAATTGTTTCAGAAGAGATTAAAATGTCTGACTTTTCAGAAGTAGGCATTCACCCAAAAGATTTAACCCATAATGAAAAGTTACATAAAATGAAGTCCATTATGGATGGTGCTTTTTTACTCTGCGATGAACTCGTAGATTTCCGTATGCGATATGAAGAAGTCCACGTATCAAAAGTATTTCTATCCCAAAAGAAAGATTTAGAACAGGCCTATATATGGACAAATGCCTCTATCATACCCATTGCCAAGCGCGGAGATATAATGAGATACACCTATCTACCCTTTTCAGGCATGATGGGCGTTGAAATTCTGGAACAACTTGAAAAGAGTTATGAGGCGGGTATTGAAAATGTGCTTTCCTTATTAGATGCTGACCCGTCACCTAAAGGTGAATTTGACATCATTTGTAATCCAGAAGTAGCAGGACTCATTGCCCATGAAGCCTTTGGTCATGGGGTTGAAATGGATATGTTTGTCAAAAATAGAGCCAAGGCCATGGAATATTTGGATCAACAAGTGGCGTCAACACAGGTGACGATGCACGATGGATCGGCTACAGCATCAGAAGTTTCCTCCTATCTTTTTGATGATGAGGGAACGTTAGGTACTGATACCAAAATTATTGAGGCTGGTATTCTCAAGAGGGGCATATCGGATGTTCTTTCAGCCTTACAGCTAGGAACCCAGCCCACAGGGAATGGCAAAAGAGAATCCTTCGAAAGAAAAGCCTATACAAGAATGACCAACACTGTATTTAAAGAGGGAAGTCATACTTTAGAAGAAATGATCCTGTCTATTGATCAGGGGTATTTATTAGAAGGTTATATGAGTGGTATGGAAGATCCTAAAAACTGGGGGATTCAATGTGTCATTATTAGAGGGCTTGAAATTATTGCAGGAAAGCTCACAGGGAAAGTCATTTCTCCTGTTTATTTAACAGGATATGTACCTGATTTACTCAAGTCAATGACGATGTTATCTGGGGATATAGCCATCAGGGGAACTGGATATTGTGGAAAAGGTCATAAGGAACTGGTTAAGACTGCCCAGGGTGGACCTTATATCAAAGCGAGAGGGAGGTTAAGTTAATATGATTGAGCTTATTCAAGAAATACTTAAAGACTTAAGCGGCGTCTCAGCTTGGAAAATTAACGAAAAAACTGTCAATTCAGAAGAACTTTTCTTTGTCAGAAAGAAACTAGATATGAATAGAAGCAAGGTGGTTCATCATTATTTTGTCACGGTGTATGTAGATTTTGAAGAAGAGGGAAAAGCCTATCGAGGATCATCAAAAGCTGGAATTGCCCCAACAATGTCACTTGATGAAGTCAAAGAAATCCTTGAGGATGCGACTTTTGCAGCTTCTCTTGTTAAAAATGAACCCTACAGTATTGTACAACCGAGCAATGAATGTCCGCAATATTGTCAGAGTAATTTTTCCATGGAGCCACTGGCTAAGTGGATGCCACTTCTGATAAAAGCCATTTATGAGGCGGATGTAGAAGAAAGCTGTTTGATTAACTCAACTGAAATATTTCTTAATCTCATCAGCCATAGAATACTGAACTCAGAAGGTGTTGATCTTCAATTTGAGCAATATATGGGGGAAATTGAGCTGATTACGGAATGTAACGAAGGGGAAGAGGGGATTGAACTCTTTAGTCTATTTGATTTTTCCGAGTACCATCCGCATCTGTTGCAGGAGAAGGTAAGGGAAATGTTGTTGGAAAGTAGAGAGAGAGCTTTCGCAGGAGAAGCACCTTCACTTAAGGGAATTCCGGTTATCTTAACAGGTGACGCGGTGAAAGAGTTTTTTATGTATTATGTCTCTAATTCATCTGCACAAGCGATATATGAGGGCGTCTCATCCTTTAAAATAGGGGAAGAACTCCAGGGCAGCGCAGTGGATGGTGATTTGCTCCATATCCAATTAATTCCTAATATGTCAAACTCGTCAGAATCCATGCCCTATGATGAAGACGGGCAACTGTTAAAAACACTGACGTTGATTGAAGAAGGTCAACTCAAATCCTATCATGGATCTAAGCAATATACCGACTATTTAAAACAAACAACAACGGGCAGCATTCATAATGTGAAAGTCGGTGTTGGAACCCATTCAGTGGCAGAATTTAAGCAACAACCCTATGTAGAATTACTATCATTTTCTGATTTTCAAATGAATGAAATGACAGGGAATTTTGGTGGAGAAGTTCGTTTAGGCAGGTACTTTGATGGGCAAACGATTAAGCCAATCACAAGAGGGTCCATTTCAGCCAACTTAAAGGATATACAGCATGGTCTGCTATTTTCAAAGGAAGAGATTCAATTAAATAATTATATAGGTCCCAAATTTATCAAGTTACCACCTCTTGATATTGCTGGAAATTAATAAAAACCCTGACTTGTCTATTAGACAGTCAGGGTTTTTAGTGAACAATTAAGATTTCAAATTTATTTCGGCCACCATTTTTTGCCATATAAAGGGCTTCATCTGCACTGGAAAATACCTCGGTATAATCTGTTAGTGGCGATTGTACAATCGTTGCACCTGCAGTAATCGTAACGGTATTGCTGATTTTAGATTTATGATGTTCTAAATGCAAAGCTTTTATTTTATTGAAAAGCTGAGTCAGAATTTCAAAACACTGATTTCGGGAGCAATTTTCGATAATCATTAGAAATTCATCACCACCAAAGCGAAAGGCAAAGTTCTTGTTTGCCAGTTGAGCTAATGTTTCTTGAATGGTGTTAGAGACAGAGATCAAACACTGATCGCCTTTGCTATGACCATAAAAATCATTGTATTGCTTAAAATAATCTAAGTCAAGCATGATCATGGTAACAGGCAAGGAGCCCTCAAGTGAGGCGAAATCCTTAGCAATGTAAGTACCTAAGGCCCGTCTGTTGAGTAAACCCGTTAGTGCATCAACGCGACTAGCAGCTTCTAACTTTTTGTTTGTAAGAATGAGCTTTTGTGACCTGTAAATGTTGCTAATGGCAATTGCGATATAGGAAGTCAACAATCTAAGGACTTCAAGATCCACATATGAAAAGTTAAAAGCCTTTTTACTTTGAACAGTAACCCCACCAATAATAGCGCCTTCATTGTACATAGGACAAAAGAGTAATGATTTTAGTAAACTGGTCTCTAAACGATTCAAAAGCTCATCGTTCATAACATCCTTATAAGCTAAAATATCCTTAGGACCATAAATGATAATCTCTTTTTGATTGTTAATGCACCAAACCATAAAAGAATTCTCATAATCAAGGTCTTGTGTGACTTCTTTATATTCTCCTTCATCATATACCTTCTGTGTAATAGAAGTTTTATCTTCATTAATCAGGCTGATGGCAAAGGCAGATAAATTCAAAATGTTAACGATGGCTTCACTAACGATCTCAAAGACTTGTTTTGTGTCTGTACTGGCAGTAATGGATTGTCCCACCTCAGCCAACATTTTCATTGTTCTGATAGAACGTTTCAGTTCTTCTAATTGTCTATTTTCTTCGTCTTCGTTAACAGAGTGAACAAATCTTTTCACATTCGTTTTTTCCCATTGCTCGCTAAAGGCGTTTTTTAGTTCTAATTGCCGTTTAGTCATTAGATAGGCTTTTTGATAGTGTTCTGTATGAAGGTATATTTTTTCTAAGGTTTCGCAAATTTCTGGTTCCATTTGTATGTACTGGTGCGCTTTTGCATTAGAGTGGGCACGCTCAAGAAGTTCCTGAGCTTTCTCATACTGTTGGGCTTTAAACGCTTGGTTTCCATACTTCATAACCAACTCATTGATTTCATAATCAGCGCCACTTTGGGTGATTAAATCGATGGATTGGTCAAATAATCTTTCAGAGATTTCCCAATGGTTATTCTTTTCATGTTGAAGAACTGCTTCAAAGTAATAACAGAAGGCGATACCGATGTCATCCTTTAATTTTAGGGCGTATTCTCTAGAAAGATGCAAAAACCGCTCGGCTTCTTCGTGATGTTTTTTAATTAAGTTAATTTCGCATAAGTTGCCATAAATAATGGGATAAATCAGTTCGTCAGCTGTGAGATCTACGAAGCCTTTCAATGCAGAAGTGAGGGCGAGATGATAATACTTTTCGGCCTCATCATAAGCATTGAGATGTAAAAATGAAAGACCCATATTGTTATAGATCACACTCTTCTTATAACTGAAATCAGGATGTGCTTCTATGATTTCTAGAATCTCGTTATAAGCATCTAAGGAATTTTTAAACTGACCATACAAGTTATAGATACTCGCTATTTTATTAAGGGTCATAATGACATATTTGTTGTTTTGAGTTTCTTGAGCCATAGTAAAGGCTTTAGTGAAAAAAGACATCGCTTTTTGAAAGTTACCCTTTAGATCTTCAATAGCGCCAAAGGTATAAAGAATTTCACAAAGAACAGAGGGCTCATCAATGGATAAAGCCCGTTCATAAGCAATGATATTCATATCAAGAGCTGACTCGATTTCGTTTTTTTGAAGGAGAACAACGATTGTCTCGATAAGCGCTTGTATTTCTTTGAGTTCTATTTGTGCTTTGGTCTCACTTTTATTAGCAATTTTAATCATCCCCCGATGGTTTTCTTTAATCTTACCATTGAAATGATTTTTCTACAAGAATAAAAATCATTTCAATTGATTTCTGTATTGGGAAGGGGATAAACCGGTATGTTTCTTGATAATTTTTGAAAATAATAAGGGATCATTATAACCTACAGAAAAAGCTATTTCGTAAAAGTTTAGGCTTGTTGTTAACATAAGTTCTTTAGCCTTTTTGACACGGATTTCGGTCAAAAATGCCTTTGGACTTTTATCCATAATGTTCTTGAATAAGGAGAAAAAGTAACTGCGATCAAGTCCCATATATTCAGCCACATCCCTAATGGAAATTTCATTAGAATAATTATTTAACATATATTGTATGGCTTTGTGGACGTAGATTTCTTTTGAGGTTCTTACGTTATGACCGTGATTGACTAATTCATTGTTCTTAATCAACCAAGATAGCAACACATATAATTGCCCCATTTGCCACATGGCTGAACTGTCTTCAAAGGCTCTATTTCCCATCATATCTATGATGTGTTGACTAAAGTTAAATTCTGAATTTAAGGCGTATGCTAGACAAGGGTTGTCGACAGTAAAGCCGCATTGGCGCACAAACTCTGCTGCTTTAGCGCCATTAAAGCCAATCCAAACGTAGTGCCAAGGATGATTGGCATCTGCCTGATAGGTAGTCACTTCATTGGGATGGATAAGAAAACACATGTCTTGAGATAACAACCACTTCTGAGAGCCTTTTGTAAAGGTGCCTTCCCCTGAAATCACATAATGAATCAAATAGTGATCACGAACGGCAGGACCGTATTGATGGGAGGGAGAACAAACTTCCTCTCCAAAATGATAAAAGTTCAGATCGAAATTCAATTGATGTTCCGTTTTGAAAATAATATCAAGAGTTGCCATTTCTACACCTCCGTTTATTTTATTATACAACATTTTTACATGTTTTCAACACATCTTTTCATTAAAGAAAGCATCAAAAGAGCCTATAATAAGGGAGTAAGAAAAGAATGATTCATAGGGAGGAAGAAGAATGAAAATAACATTTATGGGTGCAGGTAGCACTGTATTTGCAAAAAACGTTTTGGGAGATTGTATGTGTACCCCAAGTTTACAAAATGCAACAATTGCCCTTTATGACATTGATGAAAACAGATTAAAGGAATCGGAAATGATGCTCAACAATATCAACAAAAATTGTAACGACAATAGAGCAACAATTATAAGTTTCCTCCATCGAAAAGAAGCCCTTCGAGGAGCAAAATATGTCATTAATGCTATTCAAGTAGGGGGATATGATCCTTGCACCATCACAGATTTCGAGATTCCTAAGAAATACGGTTTAAGACAAACCATTGCAGATACCCTTGGCATTGGCGGCATTTTCAGAGGACTTAGAACCATTCCCGTGATGCTGGACTTTGCAAAGGATATGGAAGAAGTTTGCCCAGATGCCTGGTTTATTAATTATACCAATCCAATGGCTATTGTTACCTTAGCCATGTTGAAAGCGACAAATATTAAAACCGTTGGTCTTTGTCATAGTGTCCAGATCTGTGCATCTAGCTTACTAGAAGGAGTTGGTCTAGAAGTAAAAGAGGAAACCCTTCAAACCAAGATTGCAGGTATTAACCATATGGCGTGGCTACTTGAAATCACCCAGGGCGGTAAAGATCTTTACCCAACCATTAAAGAATTAGCAGCTAAAAATGGAGCGCCGACCAATAACAGCGTTCGATTTGAAATGATGAAGCAGTTTGGTTACTATGTCACAGAGTCAAGTGAGCATAATGCAGAGTATTTACCTTATTTTATCAAGAACAGCCACCCAGAGCTGATTGAACGCTTTAATATTCCATTAGATGAGTATCCTCGAAGATGCATCAATCAAATTAATGGATGGAATCAACGAAAAGATGATTTGGTTCATGATCAAAATCTGCAACATGAAAGATCTCACGAATACGCTTCCTATATCATGGAAGCCATGGAGACCAACATTCCTTATAAAATTGGAGGCAACGTACTCAATAAAGGGCTTATTACAAACTTACCAGAAGATGCCTGTGTAGAAGTGCCTTGTATGGTGGATAGCAGTGGTATTTCTCCAACCGTTGTAGGAAGGCTGCCTGAACAACTTGCAGCACTGAATCGAACAAACATTAATGTCCATTTATTAACGGTAGAAGCCGCATTAACCTTAAAGAAAGAATACATATACTATGCAGCCATGTTAGATCCCCATACTTCTTCTGAACTGACCTTAGATGAAATCAAGAGTCTTTGTGATGATTTAATAGAAGCCCATGGTGATTGGTTGCCGAAGTACAAGTAAAAAAGAAAATCTCAAGAGCCAAAGGGAAGAGCACCCTTTGGCTCTTGAGATTTTCTTGTGGAAAGACTATAATAGAGAAGTTGAAAAAAGGGAGGATATTGAATGAAAAATTTAAGACGTTTATTAAAATATGCAAAACCCTACTGGTGGTTAATGGCCATAGCGGGTATGAGTTTGATTGGTATTACGGCACTGAATCTTACAGCGCCATGGCTTGTGATGAAGTTGACGAAGATCATCACTAATTTACAAGATGAGAGTTCCTTTCCAGAAATTAAAAAAATAGCGTTGTTTCTAGTTTTCATTTATATAGGGCGGGCGATTTTTACATACCTTTACCGTTACATCAGTCATGTAGCGGCTTGGAATTTTGTTGCAGATATGCGCGTTGTGGTTTACAACCATTTACAAAAATTATCCCTACGGTATTATCACGATAAGCAAACGGGTCAATTGATGTCTAGAACAACCAATGACACAGCGACTTTTGAAATGCTTATTGCCCATGCTGTACCAGATTTGATTACCAACCTGTTGATACTAATTGGGGTAACCATTATCTTATTCGTGATCCATCCGCTCCTAGCGTTACTCACTTTAGTACCGGTTCCTTTCCTCATCTACAGTGGTTATTTTTACACCAAAAAAATATTGCCTCATTTTAGAAAGGCCCAAAGTACCCTTGCAGATTTGAATTCTGTCCTTCAAGATAATTTATCTGGTATGAAAGAAATTCAAGTTTTTAACCAACAAAAAAAAGAAAAGCACCGTGTGGAGAAAAGAGCAAGAAATTATTCTTCCTCTATTTTAAGTGCCCTTAATATCAGTGCTATTTTTCACCCAACAGTAGAGATGATCAGTGCCTTTGGGACAGTTATTGTGGTAGGTTTTGGCGGCTGGTTAGCCTTAAAAGGCACTTTGTCAGTCTCTGATATTGTAGGATTTTTGCTTTATTTGGGCTTGTTTTATCAGCCAATTGCAAATCTTGCCCGGGTCACAGAAGATTTACAACAAGCCATTGCAGGTGCTGAGCGTGTTTTTGAAGTCCTTGATACCGAGTCGGACATTCAAGATAAAAAGGATGCAGAAACGATTGAAAGATCCAAAGGGAAAGTAACCTTTGAAGACGTGTCCTTTCACTATTTAAAGGAATCACCCGTTCTTAAAGGGATAAGCTTTACAGCTCAACCAGGACAAATGATTGCCTTGGTGGGACCAACAGGTGTTGGTAAAACAACCATTATCAGCTTAATAGCACGTTTTTATGATCCAGAGTCAGGTAAAATCACCATAGATGAACACGACCTGAAAGACATTACCATGTCCTCCCTAAGAAATCAGATCAGTATTGTACTTCAGGATATATTCCTATTTAATGGGAGTATTGCAGATAATATAGCATATGGTACGAAGGATGTTTCATTAGATGATATTATTAAAGCCTCCACCATTGCTAAAGCCCATGATTTCATTTCAGAGTTGCCAGAAGGTTACAATACCTTTATCGGAGAACGCGGCATTAAGTTATCCGGAGGTCAAAAGCAGAGACTATCCATCGCACGAGCTGTACTAAGGAATACACCTATTTTGATATTAGATGAAGCAACTGCAGCAGTGGATGTTGAGACAGAAGCAAAAATACAAAGTGCCATAGCTGAACTTGCTGGAACACGTACGATTATTGTCATCGCCCATCGCTTATCAACTGTCAAAAGAGCGGACCAAATCTTGGTTCTTGAAGAAGGTTCTATTACGGAAAGAGGTACCCACGAAGAGCTCTTAGCACATAATGGATTATATAAGAAACTTTGCGAAGTTCAATTTAGCACAGAGTATTAAGAAATGGGGGCAACAAAATGGTTGCACTATTAAAAGAGAGTTTCAAAGATTTTAAAAATATCTATAAACAATTGGTCTCTTTTCAGTTTATTTACTTTCTGATTACGGGGTATGTTTTTGTACCAATGATTGCAGGAATCTTCAATAGAACATTGAAGCTCATAGGTTCTAGTTCGTTGATTAATAAAGATATCTATCAATTGGGCTTTAACTATAGAGGGATTATCGGTATAACAATTATTGCAGTTGTTTCGGTCGTTATTATTTTTCTTGAGGTGGGAACACTCATCGTTATTTCGCAAAAGGAATTTTTTGACAAGCAAATTTCTCTTTCAGATGCGATATTGACCACAATTAAACGAATCCCTAAAATATTCGGCTTAGGGGTTTTACAAATGATGTTTTTATTGTTGTTTTTAATTCCTATAGTGGATTCGCCACTCGCCAACGCTTTGCGTGAAAGTATCAACATCTCCCTTTGGGTGACCCTTAAAATTTTGGCGTATGATTGGTTTATCATTCTTTACGCCTTGGGGTTCATCTTATCGGGATACTTATTTTTAAGGTGGATTTTTACCTTGCATTTTATCATCGTTGAAAATATGCCTACGAGAACGGCCATAAGAAGTAGTCAAAGATTGACCAAGAACAATGAAATTAGAATCATATTGGCCCTTGTTCTTTTTAATGTTGTGATTATTGGTGTCGGACTAGGGATTATTGCTTCTATTAATTTAATCCCAGCTCTATTAGAGAATCAACTAAAAAGTGACTTATTAGAAAAATATCTGATTACACTTTCGGGATATTTAACCTTTGGGTTTACTCTTTTTCTCACACCAATTAATATCCTTTGGATTACCAGGCTGTTTTATCGGTATTCTGCTTTAAAAGGGAGCGAGGTTGAAGATCGTTTGAATCTCGTCCATGTTAAATGGGTCAATAAAACAGAAAACAAGTTGGGCAACTTTATGCGACCTAGAAGGTATTTGGTTATTGCTTTTTTAACCATTTATCTGACCATTACGTTTATTTTAAATTATTCTGTAACCCAAGATATGTTAAGGTGGAATGTCCAAATAGCAGCCCATCGTGGAGGCGGTTATGGTTCTGTAGAAAACTCAATCAGTGGTATTACTTCTGCATTAGCTAAAGGGATTAATGCCATAGAAATCGATGTTCAAATGACAAAAGATGGCGTTATTGTTTTGAATCATGATCTCAATCTTAAGAGAGTAGCTGGCGTATCTGATAGGATTTCTGATTTGACCTACGAG
>CAZJIO010000009.1:51235-55822 GCA_964546035.1 uncultured Eubacteriales bacterium
CGCTATTGATATAGGTCGTCATTATTCACAAGAGCATATAGGTGAACGCATACCGACCCTTGAACAAGTTTTAAAATTAGTAAAAGGCAAAGCGCACCTGATTATTGAAATTAAGTCCTATAGTTATAAGGAGGAACTGGTAGCAAACCTGGTTGAACTTCTCCATGAACAGGATATGGTTGAACAGTGCTCCGTACAGTCTTTCAGCAATCAAATTTTAAAAGATATTAGAAAACGCGACAGTGCCATCCCACTCGGTCAAATCCTTTATGTTGCGGCTGGTAATTTGAATGCCTTGGATGTGGATTTTTACACGATCAAACAAGTGATATTAACAGATGCTTTTGTCGAAAATGCCCATGATAGAGGTAGACAGGTCTGGGTATGGACAGTGAACAGCGATCTGAGTATAAAAGAAGTGCTTAAGTATGACATTGATGGCATTATTACGGATTATCCAAAAAAAGTGCAAGAGTTTATGGGTCAGTAAGAGAATATTTGAATGTGAATGGCCGATAGTGGTATAATGTTATTAGATCGATTTATTCTTGGATGAAAGGAAGTAAATAGATGAATAAAATTAAAAACACATTCTCAAAGCTCGGCAATTTATTGAAAAAGAGTATTCAACGATTTCCAGAAACCATTTTTATAGTTGTATGTATGGTCGTTATTGCAATCATGACCAATCATAACAACGATTATGATGAAGATATATTGGAAAGATTACTGATGGTACTGGCACTTGGTTTGCCCTTGTTCTCAACTTTTAAGTTGGTAATTGAAAGAAAATCCATTGAACTTAAGTGGCGGATTGTTGTAGATGGCATCCTTGCTGTCTTGCTCATTGGTTTTTATTTCATTATTCCGGACCCAATCAATAATCAGTTCATGCAGCGATTTATTACCCTCATGGGCATATTTTATTTGGTTTTCATACTGGTTCCTTATTTTTATAAGAGAAAGCATTTTGCCCTTTACTGTGTGAAGCTCGCATCCTCATTTTTAGTGACTTATCTTTACACCCTTGTCCTGTATTTAGGACTGATTTCCATTATTTTTACAGTGGACCAACTTTTTAACCTCAATATCGATTCTGAAATATATTTGGACATTCTTTTTATTGCTATAGGTATATTTGGGGTCACTTATTTCCTTGGTAAATTACTGCCCATGGATGAAGATGTTGTTGTCGAAACGTATCCTATCGTTTTCAAAGTGCTCATTGTTTCAATCATTATGCCGCTTATCAGCGCTTACACCGTCGTTTTGTATGCCTATTTTGCTAAAATCCTTATTGGATGGAGCTGGCCAGAAGGTTTGGTGGGACAACTGGTGGTTTGGTATGGACTCATTAGTATGTTGATTCTTTTTTCAATTCAGGATTTAGGAGAAAACAGTCCATGGATTCAAACTTTTAAACGATTCTTTCCCATGGCTTTCTTACTACCGTTGGTGATGATGTTCATTGCTATTGGTATAAGAATCACAGAAAATGGGTGGACATTGCCTAGGTACTATGTAGTCCTCGTGGGTGTATGGTTACTCATTATGGCAGGCTATTTTATTCTAAAAAAACATGCACAATCCACTTTTGCGGTCCTATTAGCCATCATTTTGCTCTTCATCTCCATTTATGGACCTTTAAGTGGTTACAGCGCCAGTTTTAATAGCCAGAGTCGTCGTTTAGAAGCGTTGCTAAAAGATGTACAGATGTTAGATAGTGGAAAGATCATCCCACGAGAAGACTTGAGTGAAGATAAAAAGGCTAAAATTACAAGTATCCTTTATTATTTAGACAATCTGGATGCTTTAGATGAGACCTCTTTTTTACCCGAGGATTTTGAACTCTCTCAAATGAAAGGGGTTTTTGGATTTGAGTCGGAGTATGGATACTACCCAGATGAAAACAAATACTTTGGATATTATTTTGAGGCTCAAAACAGCATCTCGCCTATAGCAGGCTATAATTATTCGGTCCAATTTGCGATTTATGACAACAGTTCCGTTGATATCAGTCATACAGCACTTGCTTTTAAGGGCTCGATAGAAAAGGATTTGATAGAGATTACATTAAACGATAAAGTAATAGCGCGACAATCCATTGTGGATCTTGCCCAAATCTTTTATGATCAATTAGGCGCTCAGAGGGATAATAACTTGAGTGAAGAGGATTTAACTTATACCATTGAAAATGATAAAGCCATAGTTGTCCTTAAGTTAACGAATTTAAATGGTGATATTTCAGAGGAGCTTTTAAATGTAAATGGTATTGAGGGGCGTGCATGGATAACTATTAAATAGCGGGAAAGGTAAAAAGTTATGGTGAAGGCATATTTTTTAGGTATCGATATTGGGACATCCAGTGTTAGAGCTGTTTTATTTGATCAGGAGGGGGCGCAAATAGCTATTGAGAGCGTACCTTGCTCAATTCTCTCCTCTTTAAATGGTTATGCAGAACTTTCTCCTGAGGGGATATTCAGTTCGACGCTAGAGGTCATTAGCGGCTGTGTTGCCAATTCTGGGATTTCTAAAACCCAGATTGTTGGGATGGGCTTTAGTTGCCATATGCATAGTTTAATGGCAATTGATGAAGCGGGTAAGCCCCTTACGCAACTCATGACTTGGGCAGATACAAGAGCCGTTGAGCAAGTTGAAGCGATTAAAAATAAGGTGGATCTTTTTGAGTTGTATCAAAAGACCGGATGCGTTGTGCATCCCATGTATCCATTGTATAAACTCATGTGGCTCAAGGATGAAGCCATGGATATATTTAGTGGCGCATCAAAGTTTATAACCATAAAAGAGTATATTGTACAAAAGCTATTTGGAGAATATGTGGTAGATTACACCCTGGCTTCTTGCCAGGGTTATTTTAATTTACATACACACACCTGGGATGGGACGATTTTAAGAGACCTATTAGGGATCGATGAAGGTCGATTCAGCCGTCCAGTCCAATGCACTTATGAACTTAAGCATTTAAATAAGACCTATGCTCAGAGTTTAGGTATTGATGAAAATACCATTGGGATCATCGGTTCTGGGGATGGCATTATGGCTAATTTGGGGTGCGGTGTTTTTAATGAGACGGCACTTTCTTCGACGATTGGTACGAGTGGTGCCATTAGAACAACGGTGAATAGTCCCCTCCTTGACCCAGAACAAAGGACTTGGTGCTATGCATTTACAAAGGACCAATGGGTAGCTGGAGGTGCCATTAATAACGGAGGGCTCGTTTTAAAATGGTTAAGAGAAACTTTTAGGCAGCAATTTGAAAGCGATGCCCTAGAAAAGGACTTAAGCATCTATGAGCTTTTTGACCGATATGCAGAAGATACACCCGTCGGAAGTGAAGGACTCATTTTCTTGCCCTATTTAACTGGAGAGAGAAGTCCTGACTGGAAAGCAAATGTGAGAGGGCTGATGTATGGGTTGGATTATTCCCATACTAAAAAACACATCATACGTGCTGCTATGGAAGGGGTCATGTATAGGTTGTTTTCTGTTTATGAAGGGATTGAAAAACTGACGGGAAATATTAGGCAAATTAGAGCAAATGGTGGCTACATTCAGTCAGAGCTTTGGCTACAAATTCAAGCGGATCTTTTTAATAAGGAAATTCTATTATCGAAAGTCTCTGAGGCCTCAGCACTTGGGGCAGCTTTTTTAACCATGGTTGCTCTTGGCTATTGTGAAATTCAAACGCCGCTCCCTGTCATGGCCGCGATTAAAACCATTAAACCCAATGGGGATAACCACGAGACTTACATGAAGGCATATAGAAAAGCACAAAACATTTATACAAGTATCTATGGCCAATAGACAATCTTATTAAAGTTTCATAAAAAGATTTGAAGGTTAAGTTTAAACATGATACAATAAAATGAACAGATATTTTTTGTTAATTTTTGTCGAATAGGAGGTGGATTAATGAAACGTAGAAAGAGAATTGGCATCATGATGGCCTTTATCGATCGTTTTTTTCAAACGCAGCTGCTGAAAGGTATACAAACGTGTTGTGATGATCAAGACTGGGATCTTGTGTTTTTTTTGGGACGTTCTATTAACTCACCTGAGCCCCATGACATACAAAACAACATTATTTATGAGCTCATCAATACGGAGAAAATCGACGGATTAATTGTAACGAGTGGCATCTTATCCAACTATATAGGGACGGAAGCTTTTATATCCTTTATGAAAGCCTATAGTAACATTCCAATCATATCTCTTTCCATTGCATTACCAGGTGTACCGAGTTTTGTGATTGAAAATAAGGCAAGCTTGAAATGCCTAATGGAGCATTTAATTCATCAACACGATTATAAAACCTATGCCTATATATCTGGTCCTAGGACAAATAATGAGGCAGTTGAAAGACTAGAAAGCTATCGTGAAACTTTAACAGAACACGGGATTACAGTAAATGAAGCTTTAATCTATGAAGGTACACATGCGGAGCAATCAGGTGCTAGAGCAATTCATTATTTTATTGATGAATTAAAGATTGTTCCGGATATTATAGTAGCGGGAAATGATGACATGGCAATGGGGGCTTATAAGGCGCTGAATGCTATAGGCTTA
>CAZJIO010000010.1:0-8260 GCA_964546035.1 uncultured Eubacteriales bacterium
GGATATATTTTTTTATGCACCCTATCAAAATCAGCATTATTATTCTGACAAAGAGGAGCCTTGGGATGTTAAATGGGTCCATTTTTACGGGAAGGGGTTAAAAGAATTTCTCATACATAATCATTTTCACTGTACCCATTTGTGGCACATCAATCATTATCAGTGTTTAGAACGAGCTCTTTTAGACTTGCTTTCGGCCTGTACACAGTATAAACTGTCAAATCCTACAAGGCTTTCAATCCTTATGTATGGGGTGCTAACTGAATTTACTTCGAGTGCGATACCCTTGTCAGAAGCCCTCAACTATAGCAATAGTACCCAAGACCGCATTACAAAGCTCTTACCTAATCTTCAAGAGCAGGCACATTTAGCTTTCCATTTGGAAAAATGGGCTCAGGAAGCCGGTATTAGCACTTATTATTTTTGTAAGGTTTTTAAAAAGGTGACAGGCATGACCCCAAGTCGTTTTATTAAATTGTGTCGTATTCAAAAGGCTAAACAAATGCTACTAGATCAAGCCCGTTTGAGTATTAAACATATTGCAGTGGAGTGTGGTTATCCAAGCATCAATCATTTCTGTAAAATATTTCTTGAAAACGAAGGCTGCACACCGAGTAGTTATCGAAAGAATTTTGAATTTGGAAATGGAAATATTTGATGGTCTTTAATTAACCGTTTATTAGATTTATGTTAATTTATCACCTTAAAAAAATACTTAGGAGAAACCCCTACATATTTTTTAAAAATCCTGCTGAAATACAAAGGATTATCATAGCCAACAATACTAGCAATTTGATTAATGGAAAGATTCTCGTGAATCAATAAATTCTTAGCTTTATTGATTCTGATCAAAGTAATATAGTGGGTAGGGGTGGTTCCTGTATAATTTTTGAAATGACGAATAAACCAACAACAACTGATGTTATGAGCATCGGCATAGGTTTTTATATTAATCGACTGATGAAAATTTTCATTGAAATATTTAATGGCTTGTTCTAGCATTTCATTTTTATGGTATTTAGTTTCAGAGGCTTCTAGTAAATACCTTGAACTTAAGAGGAGTAATTCTTTCACATAAAGATTACACGTTTCAAAATAATGGGTACGCTCTAGATTAAGTTCGGTAATAATTTTATCAAATATAAGTGTTAATGTCCTATGATCACCAACATAGAGGCTAGACCCATTAATCAAACCGTTGGCCTGTAATAAATTGAACGTATCAAATCCAGAGAAGTGGATCCAATAGATGACGGGATGGTCTTCCAGCTCATAGCTGTAAAATTGTTCTTCTCCAGGATAATAAATCACCAGATGCCCTTCAGTTACTACTTGATCTGTTCCATTGAGCCTGATGAGGGCTTTGCCTCGAGCGATAAAGAGGAGTTGAAAATCTTCTCTTCCATGAGGTCTGGTGGTTATAAAACTCGGATTTTGGACCAATTCATATCGACCGCAGCTGTTAATGGCTATATCATATTGTGTATGGACTAAGCATTGATCATCTTTTATATAAAAACCTGAAAATATCCTCATAATAACATTTATTCTCCTAGTTGTGAAATACTAATATACCTTACTTATACCATTTTGTGCATGAACTTGTCAATTATATGTATGTCATAAATAAATAGTCTGTATTATAATGAGTATAAAAGTGGAGGTGTAAAATGAGAAATTATGAAGATTTAAATCAATTACAAATAGGCAGAGAGCCCCAGCGTTCTTATTATATTCCCTATGATACCTTAGAAAAAGCCTTAGAAGGGAAAAGAGAAGCATCCAGTCTATATCAGTTATTAAATGGCGAGTGGGATTTTGCTTATTTTGAACGTGATATTGACGTGCCAGAGCAGATTACAGCATGGGACAAAATACCCGTACCTTCTAATTGGCAAATGCACGGTTACGAGCGACCCTATTATACAAATGTTAACTATCCCTACCCTGTAGATCCGCCCTATGTGCCTGATGATAATCCTTGTGGCGTCTATGCACGCACTTTTACTATGGAATCTCAGCAGTTAGAAAAAGAGACCTTTATTGTATTCGAAGGTGTCAATTCTTGCCTTACCCTATATCTAAATGACCAATTTGTTGGCTACAGTCAAGGTTCCCATTTGCAAAGTGAATTTAATCTGACCCCATTTGTAAAAGAAGGCACGAATTATTTGATGGTTAAAGTTTTAAAGTGGTGTTCTGGTAGTTACTTAGAAGATCAGGATTTCTTTAGGTTATCGGGTATTTTTAGGGATGTTTATCTGTTGTCTAGAGACCCAGAGAGTGCCAGGGATATAGAGATTGGAGTCAAGAATAGAACCCTTGCAGTCTCAGAAGACAGTTATTTTATTTATAATGGTAAGCAGTTATTAGAATCACTTGAGGATCCTATCCTATGGAATGCAGAAAAACCTCATTTGTATACGGTCATCGTAAAAAGTGCCAGTGAATATATTCCCTTCAAAGTAGGTTTTCGTGTCATCGAAGTGTCTGAAAAAGGAGAATTGCTCATTAACGGTGTGTCTGTAAAGTTAAAGGGTGTGAACAGACACGATACACATCCTACTCTAGGTCATTATACCCCTGATGATTTTATGAAAGCTGAACTGCTTAAAATGAAAGCACTGAACATCAACTGCATCAGAACATCTCATTATCCACCTACCCCTGAATTCTTGAATCTCTGTGATGAATTGGGTTTTTATGTTGTTGACGAAACGGACATTGAAATCCATGGATTCGTTTCGAGAAACACGCTGTACGACTATGATATTGATCATCCAGACTGGATTTGTGGCCAAAAAGAGTGGGAAAATGCTTTTGTGGAACGTGTACAACGCATGGTGGAAAGGGATAAAAACCATCCTTGTGTGATTATGTGGTCTATGGGTAATGAAAGTGGCTATGGCGTCAATCATGATGCTATGATCACCTGGACGAAGGCCAGAGATCAATCTAGGTTGGTACATTACGAAGGGGCATCACTAGTTCAAGATCGCTCCGAGGTAGATGTGATTTCTAGAATGTATTCTAGCGTAGAAGCCATCGAGGAGTTTGCAAAGCAGGAAGATGGAAGACCCTTCTTTCTATGTGAATATTCCCATGCTATGGGAAATGGACCCGGGGATGTTTGGGACTACTGGCAGAAAATTTACAAATTCCCAAAACTGATCGGTGGTTGCGTATGGGAATGGGCAGATCATGCTGTGATGGTAGACGGCACTTACAAATATGGTGGCGATTTTGAAGAAACCATCCATGATGGTAATTTCTGTTGCGACGGGGTGGTATTTGCCGATCGCAGTTATAAAGCAGGTTCCCTGGAAATGAAAGCGGTCTATCAAAATATGAGAACAACCCTAGAGGGTAACCAATTAACAGTAACAAATTTATATGATTTTACAAATTTGAATGCGTTTGTGCTGCAGTGGCAGGTGGTATGTGACGGGGACATCCTTGCAAAGGGAGACCTCATTTGTGACATAGAAGCCCATGCAACTGGGGTATATACACTGGATTTTGATTTGCCGAAATGCTGTAAATTAGGTTGTTTTATCGACATCTCCTTAGTCGGAGCGGATGAAGTTGCTATGGAACAACACCCATTAGAAGTTCCGGTCCGCAAAGAAGAAGATAATGCCCAACTGCCGGCTCGATTTCATGAAGAAAAGGAAGTCATCCACATAACGGGAAATGGATTCACCTACCTATTTAACAAGCAATATGGACAGTTTGATAGCATGGTAGTAGAAGGCGAAGAAAAAATAGCAGCTAGACCCCAATTATCTGTGTGGCGCGCACCAACGGATAATGATCGAAATGTCAAATTCCAGTGGGGACTATTTGAAGACAATAGAAGTGGCGAAAATATGAATCGCATATTTTCAAAAGTATATTCCTGTGAAATGAAGGACAATCAGATTGTTGTTAAGGGCAGCTTGTCAGGAATTGCTAGGTACCCGATTTTAAGAATTGAAATGGTGTTTACTGTGACAATAGAGGAGAAAATAAAGGTTCAGTTTCATGGAAAGGTCAAGGAAAAATGTATTTATCTACCAAGATTAGGTTTTGAATTCTTTATTCCAAAGACTCAAGAACCATTTAAGTACTTCGGAATGGGACCTTTTGAGAATTATCAAGATATGTGTCACCATACACATATTGGCTTATATGAGAGCAGTTCTAAGGAAAGCTATGTCCCCTATATCGTACCTCAAGAACATGGCAATCATATTAAAACAAAGATGCTTGAAATAGGTGGATTAAGGTTTACAACCCATCATGAATTTGAATTCAGCGTGTCCAACTATTCATCGGAAATGCTGACGAAAGCCATGCATACAGACGAACTGATGGAAAGTGAGCATACAATTGTTCGGATTGATTACAAAAATTCAGGTATCGGCTCCAATAGTTGCGGTCCTCAGTTGCTAGAAAAATATCAATTGAATGAAAAAGAAATAGTCCTTGAGTTCTTTATTAGTCCATTGATGTAATGGAAGCGTCCGTGTAAATAAAAAAATCGCCGTTCATATTAAAATGAAGGGCGATTTTTTATGTTATTCGGGTCTGTACCAGCCCATAAATTCCAATATAGATGCTTTTGCTGTCTTAGCTTCAGACTGCAGGGTTTGTTTTCTCCAGGCTCTTGGAGATACGCCTAATAATTTTATGAAATAGCGATTATAACTGGATATGGAATGGAAACCAACTTGCTCAGAAATGGAGAGAATGGAGTCTTCGGTACTTCTTAAGAGCTTACAGGATTCATCAATGCGTGTGCTGTTTAAAAAATCTAGTGGTGTGGTGCCCATAATTTGATGAAAAGTTCTGCGAAAATGGGTCTCACTCAAATGGCACAAATTTGCTAAAGACTCTATGGTAATGGGTAACATATAGTTGTTGTAAATGAACTCTAAAACAGGGGATATGACAAAGGTATGATCGAGTTCATGTTCTGTTTCAGGAGTTGTGAGGACGGTTTCTTTGCTATGGATTCTTAGGAGTTCTATATACAAAGAGAGGAGCAGTCCGTGGACACTTTCTTGATAATAGGGTTGCTGTTGTTTCATTTCATCAACTATTGTTGTAACAAGAGAATAGACCTTGGGATAGTTATCTCTATTCATGATGAATTTGAGCGCATTAAAAGAAGCGGACATCGGTCGTTCAAAATTCTGATCGGAACTGCGAAATAGGTTTTTGAACAGTTCGTCAGGATCAAAAAAGAGATAAGCCCAGAGGCTTTCTGTGTTTGGAGAGCTGTAGGTGGTGTGGGGGAGATGGCGGGGGACACAAGTGATGTCACCTTCACGAAATGGAACGGAAAGATCTTCAAATTCCATAATGCCGCTATCGGAATAACAGACACCGATTTCCAAACAGTTATGAAAATGAAGGCGACCACTCTTGATTTCGGATATTCTCCAACGGTTGCCGCTGAGCAGCAAAACAGGAAAGTTAATAGGTAGACTATAATGGCGATATTCTATGAATGTTTTTTTTCTTTTGGACATAGGGTGCCTACCTTTCGCATTTTATGTTTTTATTATACATAGGATAAAATCTAATTTCAACCGTTGTTTTTTTTATATGCTTATTATCTTTGTGAAAAATGTGCTCATAATGGCCAAGTGAGAGCAATAAATGTGCATAAACACAGTAAAGAGTAAGGGATTTAGATAATTATAGTAATTAAGACGGTCGAAATTGCACAGTTTTGTTTGCAATGTGACTAGAATTTGGCCTTTATAAAAGCTATAATAAAGCCCATAAGGTAATTAGTGGTCAATATATAAAATTGGAAATAATGACTATAAAACAGTTTAAACGACAAAGTTATTGCATCAATAATGTAAATATACAAAGAATAAGAACATTATAGTTAGAAGCAATGGATATATAAAGGAGAATTCAAATATGAAGATGATAAAAACAAAGCATACATTTGCACCCCGCAAAAGAAATGTGTTCTATTTCTTGCAGAGAGATTGGCAATTGTATCTGATGTTAGCTTTGCCAATTGCTTGCGTAATCTTTTTCAAATATGCAGCATATCCAGGGCTTCGAATGGCATTTATGAATTACAAACCCGCCTTGGGTTACGAGGGCAGTGAGTGGGTGGGATTTGGAACCTTCATTAAAATTTTTAAGGATGCTGACTTCTTAAGAGCACTGAAGAATTCACTCACCTTTAACTTCTTGGATTTATTAGTAGGATTTCCGGTGCCGATTATACTGGCCATTATGCTCAATGAGCTTAAGTATCCTAGATTTAAAAAGGTGACCCAGACTATTTTATATCTTCCCCACTTTTTGTCATGGGTTATTGTTGCAAGTGTAGCTTTATCTTTATTCAAACCGGAATCGGGTCTCATCAACATCATCATGAAAAACAATGGATGGATTGAGACGGGCATTCCATTCTTGACAGAAAAATGGCATTGGACAGCCAGTTATTTGCTCATTGGAATTTGGCAAATGATGGGCTGGGGTACAATTATTTATTTAGCCGCTATAACAGGAATTAATGGCGAGCTGTATGAAGCAGCTATTGTAGATGGGGCCAACAGATGGCAAAAAATAAGACATATTACATTACCTGGAATCAAAAGCACAACAATTACCCTGTTGATTTTAAACCTAGGGCGTGTTATGGGGAGTAATTTCGAGAGGTTAAATGCCTTCGATAATGTACAAGTACGGGATTTTCAATATCAATTAGCGGTATACATATTTGAAAAGGGCCTTGGAAGTGGTAATTTTAGCCGAGCAACTGCAGTTGGCCTCTTTCAATCCTTGGCAGGCTTGCTCTTGGTAATATTGGCAGACAGATTCGCAAAAGCCTTAGGTGAAGACGGCTTAATATAGGAAGGAGGAACTGTGAGATGAATCAAAATAAGACCCAAACAAAAAAGTTAAAAAGCATAAATAGTACGAAAATCGGCGATCTTCTGATCATGACCATACTGACGCTCTTGAGTTTAACCTGTATCGTGCCTTTTTTACATATCGCAGCGAAATCAATTAGTAGCAATACGGCAGTGCTGTCGAAGACGGTTTATCTGTTGCCTAAAGGCATTAACTTTGATGCCTATCTATCGGTTTTTAGAGATGGGCAACTTACACATTCCATGGTCTATACCATCATGGTGACAGTGATCTTTACTGTTTTTGGTATGGTTGTAACCACTTGTGCGGCATATCCCTTATCAAAGGCAAGGTTGAAGGGAAGAGGGTTTTTTACT
This sequence comes from uncultured Eubacteriales bacterium, assembly GCA_964546035.1. GTDB lineage: Bacteria > Bacillota > Clostridia > Lachnospirales > Vallitaleaceae > CAZJIO01. The sequence continues at coordinate 7,248 of CAZJIO010000010.1, forward strand.
TTTTTATTGATGTTTACCTTTTTATTTAGCGCTGGTTTGATTCCTGAGTATTTGCTGTTGAAAGATTACAAATTAACAAATACCATGTGGGTGTTGATTTTGCCGCTCATGTTCTCACCGTATAATATGCTGATCATGAAGAGCTATTTGAAAGCGACAATCCCTGACAGCTTAGAAGAATCAGCGTTCTTAGATGGGGCAAGCAATTTTCAGATTTTATTTAAAATCGTATTGCCTTTATCAAAGCCGATTCTCGCAACGTTGTCGTTATTTTATGCCGTAGGCAGATGGAATGCTTACGCGGATGCAAAGTATTACATTACGACAAAATCATTGCAACCCATACAATACCTATTGAGCAACATGGTGTTGTCAAGCAGCACCGATGCCATCAGCTTGTCCGAAGCGGCTATGGTGGTAAGTACCCCAGAGGTTTATCAGGCTGCAATGGTTATGTTTGCCACACTGCCAATCATTTGTATCTACCCTTTTGTTCAGAAATATTTTGTTAAGGGCGTCATGATCGGGGCGGTAAAGGGATAAGTTAGTTAAGCTTGAATCTCAAGTTGACTATAAATTGAAACTAAGAAATATAAATTATTAGGAGGGTTTTTTCATGAACAAGATGAATTTTAGAAAGATTATTGCTTTAATGGCAGCATGTATGATGCTATTGGGCGTCATATCAGGATGTAAAGGCGATGCAGACCCTGTTGCAGAAGCTGTTACAACTGAACCAGCAAAGACGGATACCACCGTATCTGAGACCCCTGTAGAAGTGGTAGCGGGAATGGAAGGCTGGGAAGCTTTTGCGGATAAAGTGAAAATTAGAATTCCTGTATACGACAGATCTAAAGAAGGTTATCCTGCGGTTGACGATAACTACTGGACCAAATGGGTACAAAAAGAATTTGGTGACAAATATAACATTGAAGTAGAATATGTAGCAATCCCTAGAAGTGATGTTATGACGAAATATAACCTTTTAATTGCGGGTGAAGAAACACCAACGA
>CAZJIO010000010.1:8296-9431 GCA_964546035.1 uncultured Eubacteriales bacterium
ATATGACTATCCTAAAGTAACACAATGGGCAAATGACGGCGCTATGCAACCCTTAGATTTAGAAAAGTTTGCACAAGTGGCACCTACATTTTATCAAAAGATGGTTGATAACAACCAACTGTCCTATACAGATGTTAATGGTAAAACATTTTTTGCTTTAACAGAAAGACCTTATTATGATGCAGGATATACCTTTGCAACTTTTGTTAGAAAAGACTGGCTTGATGAAGTGGGACTAAAAATTCCTACGAATTATGCAGAGTACACAGCTGCTATGGATGCTATTGTCGCAGCAGGACTTACAGACCAACCTTTGGGCTTGAGACTGCCTCCATCAGCCTATGTTGCCAACTTTGGTTTTAGAGATCATCCAGTTAATCCGGAAGAATGGGCAATGCATTCAAGTCTTGGAACAGCGTCTCTTCCATGGGAACCAACCAAGCAATTATTAAAAAGGCAAAATGCTGAATTTAATAAAGGGTATTACTCTTCAGAGTATGACTTGGATTTAGATGGTAACCAAGAGAAAGCAGATTTCATTAATGGAAAAACCTACCAATATGCCAATTATATGGGTGCTAATGTGGATTGGTTAACTGCATTCTATGAAAATAACCCGGGGGCAGAACTCGCTGTATCCAGTGTATACAGTGGCGTAGAACCAGGTGTCATGGACTTCCCACAAAATCGTGCAGATAACGCATTTGGTATGATTGTTGGATTTAGTTCACTAGCAACGGAAGATGAACTGAAAGCAGCTTGGATGTTAATGGAATGGATGATTCAAGAAGAAACGTTATTTGTACTTGAAAACGGTGTTGAAGGCGTTACATATACACTAGGTGAAAATGGACTTCCTGTTGTTAATGGTGATTACAGAGGTGAAGAAATGCTCAATCACAATAATAACATCGACATGACGTATCTTGTACATGCAAGCAAAGTACTTGGAACCATTGAAGACAGTATTGCAGCAATTGCACCACAAGGCTTACCTCATGATTTTTATGAGCAATTATTAGCTACTTGGAAAGAAACCAGAAAAATAGCTGATGAAGGCCATGCCTATACAGATCCCGTTTTTGCAGTCGCTTTAGAATCAGAAAGTGAATACAGTGCATCTTTATTAAGTCTT
>CAZJIO010000010.1:9441-13818 GCA_964546035.1 uncultured Eubacteriales bacterium
AGAATATAGTGTACAATTAGTTAAGGCTAAACCCGAAGAGTTTGATGCGCTATATGAAGAGTTGAGTAAGAAATATTTAGATGCGGGCTATCAAGAAATTATGGATGAAAGATTAGAAGCCTACAAAGCAGGTCAAACAACAAAGCTTTTAACGAAGTAAATAAAGCATAACCAAACAAGCCTCCAGCTACCGGCTGGGGGCTAATTTTAAGAAAGAGGTATTGGAATGTTGAAATTAACCTATGATCGGGATGAAATTTTAAAGGTCATTGACAAAGTCGTGAGAAAAACCATGACCATGGACTTAACCTGGGATTGGCCCTGTGGTGTAGCCTATTATGGTGTATCTAGAGCCTATGAGACGACAGGTAACAAGGACTATTTGGAGATGTTAGTGAAATGGACTGATGAATATATGGCATTAGGATTACTGGATTGGACCGTGAATACATGTGCTATGGGTCATGTATTGATTACTTTATATGAAGAAACGGGTGATAAAAAATATTGGGATGTTGTAATGAGTAAAGTGGATTATATTCGCAACACTGCAATTCGTTTTGGTAATCGGGTATTGCAGCATACCGTATCAGCAGGGAATGATTTTCCTGAGCAGGCATGGGCAGACACTTTGTTTATGGCAGCTTTTTTTGTACTTAGAGTAGGATATCGATTAAAAGATGAAGAACTGACTAAGGATGCACTGGATCAATTTTATTGGCATATCAAATATTTGCAAGATCCAAGTACAGGGCTTTGGTACCATGGCTACAACAATATCTTAGGCAACCACATGTCGGGATTTTACTGGGGACGAGCTAATGCATGGGCGGCGTACACCATGTCACAGGTTAAGGGAAATTTAAAGGAGTGGTATTTATATCCTCAATGTATGGATATTGAATGTGCGCTGAGAGACCAGTTAGCAGCTCTAAAATTAGTGCAGACGGAAGATGGCTTATGGCGAACAATTCTCAATGATGAGGCTTCCTATGAGGAGGTATCCGCTTCATGTGGTATCGCAGCAGCTATGATTAATAATAAAAATCCCCTTCATTCTAAATATGTCCAAAAAACCATCGCAGCTGTTTTGAAAAACATCAGTGAGGATGGACGCGTGCTGAATGTTTCGGGTGGTACGGCTGTAATGAACGATAGAGAAGGGTACTGTCATGTACCAAAGGGTTGGATGCAAGGGTGGGGGCAAGGTCTGGCGCTTACATTTCTTTCAGATCTGTTAAAATAGGAGGACTAAAGAATGGTTGAGATAAAAAGTAAAGGAAGCTTTACGCTGCCAGGAGAATCAGGGTATGAGGCACTTACCTTAAATTTAGCTGAAAAATGGGGTGCAGATGTCATTCGAGACAGTGATGGGACAGTGTTATCCCAAGAAATTATTGATGCCGGATATGGTATTTATTCAACGATTTGTATTATCAGAGAGCACAACGAATGGGCTCATAAAAACAGTGATAAATTGCAACAATGTTTTTTAGTGACAAATCCAAAGATTGCAATAGAGGAAGCATTGTCCTTTTATCTGATGGATGATTTTTTTGATGGGCAGTTCAAGGTTAATGACTCTGTGGAAGCTATGAAGTATTGGCAGGTATATGATAGGACTCTCAATTGTGAACTTGAAAAGAGCAAATGGAGCTATGATAGGGAAACTAGAAATGTGGTTTTGACAGGAATCAAACCATGGCACAAGTATACTGTGAGTTTTCTTGCATACCGCATTTGGGAAGAGATTTCCATGTACAACCATACAACAAATCATTGGGATAAAGAGCATTTGATGCAGATTGATCCTATGCATGTTGAGACACAGAAATATTTAATCCACTGGATGGAGGATTGGTGCAAAAAGCATCCCGAGACGACGGTTGTTAGGTTTACATCACTATTTTACAATTTTGTATGGATATGGGGGAGTAATGACCGGAACCGTCATATTTTTACGGATTGGGGATCCTATGATTTTACAGTCAGCCCATTAGCCCTTGAGCGTTTCTCAAAGAAGTATGGCTACAACATGACGGCTGAAGATTTTATCAATGGCGGAAAGTACCATGTCAGCCATATACCAAGTGACCCCCATAAGCTGGATTGGATGGCTTTCATTAATGACTTTGTGATAGAATTTGGAAAAAAACTCATTGATGTAACACATCAATATGGAAAGTTAGCGTATGTCTTTTATGATGATAGCTGGGTTGGTCTTGAACCTTATGGTGAAAGATTTGAAGAATTTGGGTTTGATGGTTTGATAAAATGTGTGTTTTCAGGTTATGAAGCTAGATTATGTGCAGGCGCACCTGTTGAGACCCATGAATTACGTTTGCACCCCTATCTATTTCCAGTTGGACTGGGTGGACTTCCGACTTTTATGGAAGGTGGCAATCCGACTTCTGAAACTAAGAAGTTTTGGATCAATATAAGGCGTGCATTATTACGCGAACCCATTGAACGTATTGGTTTGGGTGGGTACTTACATCTCGTTGAGTCATATCCGGACTTCTGCGACTATATTGAACAAGTTGCGGATGAGTTTAGGGCCATAAAGACCTTGCACGAAGCCGGTAAACCTTACTTGATCAAGTCAAAAGTAGCTGTTTTACATAGTTGGGGAAAGTTGCGCTCTTGGACCTTGTCGGGCCATTTTCATGAAACCCACATGCACGATTTGATTCATATTAATGAAGCTTTGTCAGGGCTTCCCGTCCATGTACAATTCATTGATTTTGAGGATATTAAACTTGGCGTATTAGCAGACGTGGACGTGGTCATTAATGCAGGATATGCGGGTTCAGCATGGAGTGGAGGGGCGCTTTGGGAGGATTCTAAGTGTGTAGAAGTGCTAACGAAGTGGGTATATGAAGGGGGAACATTCCTTGGGGTTAATCAACCCTCGGCAGTAGAGGGGTATGATAACTATTATAGGATGGCCCATGTACTGGGAATAGACGAAGATACGGGTGCAAGGGTGAGCCATGGTCGCTGGAAGTTTGATGTCACACCAATGGAAGGGTTGCTGCCACCTAACAGTACCATTCAACCAAAGAATCAAAGATTTTTAACAGATGGTATGGCGCGGGTTCTAGCAGAAAGTGACGGCATTCCGACCATGACAGCTCATGTTTTTGGTGAAGGTAAGGGTATTTATTTAGCTGGATTTGAATTGAGTTTGGAAAATACGCGGATGTTGCTCAATACACTTTTGTATGCAGGAAATGAGCCCTTCGATGGAAAATATCTCACAGACAACCTCTATACAGAATGTGCTTACTATCCCAGCAGTCAAACTTTGGTGGTTATTAATAACAGCGATACCGTGCAAAAGACGACGATCGATACTGAATTTGGCAAGCAAATCGTTACAGTGGGAGCCTTTGATACAAAGATTTTGAAAATAGGATAAGGAGTTTGTGTAAATGAAGAAGAGTCATAAATTTGCCTGGACTTGGCAGGTAAAAACTGAGGCCCTTGAGGCCTATGTAAAGATGCATTTGGAACCTTGGCAGGAAATCATGGAGGAACATTCAAAGGCAGGCATTAAAAATTATTCTATATTTCAGAATGGCAATCAATTTATCTATTGTTTTGAATGTGAGGATGTAAAAGCAGCTTTTTCATATTTGGATCAAAGTGAAGCTTGTCAAAGATGGAATGCGATTACCTCAAAGATGGTAGAAGGATCTTTTGACTTTGCTGAGGCAGAACCGATTAAGCCAATGAGAGAAGTTTTTTATTTAGAATAACATACTTTTTTCTTGCATATGAAGTAGTTCTGAACAATAATCCGACAATTACTGTCGAATTATTGTTCCTTTTTTTTTGGATCTATGTTATTATTTACTTAATGAATTTCAGTATTTTCAGCTCTATCAGGAAGGCAAAAGCCACTTTTTTGTAAAAAGGAAAGGATGTCAGCGCGTGGGACCAAGAAAAAAAATACTCTCAGTGGACGATTCGTTAACCATGAGAAAGATTATTAAAACGCCTGTTGAGGCATTAGGTTATGAACTGTTAGAAGCATCAGAAGGTGTCGGTGGCCTGGAGGTGCTCTCTAAAGAATTTAGCAATGTAGCTCTTATTTTACTAGAATGGATGGCATGGAATTTTTACAGACCGTAAAAAAGAATGCGCTCTATCGTTTAATTCCCATCATCATGGTGACAACAGAAGCAGAAAAGGAAAACATTGTCAAAGCGGTACAACAAGGTGTGAATAATTATATCCTGAAGCCATTTTCTACGGAAGAACTGACCAAAAAAATCACTCAGTGCGCAAGGAGAGATTAGACGGATGAATGTAGGAGATATAAAGGGTATCGAATTTAGCAACCAATTCGCAAAAGTAATCAAAGACATTATG
>CAZJIO010000010.1:13835-14076 GCA_964546035.1 uncultured Eubacteriales bacterium
CAACGGCTCAACTGAATTTAGAAGCTGAAAGTGTCACTGAAGCGGCTGAAAAAGATTATCCCAGTTTTATTACAGGTTTGATGGTATTACAAGGCACCCGAGATGTGGTGTTGACCCTCACTTTTTCAAAAATGGCTGCGGCGGAAGTGATGGTTTCTTTGCTTGGCATAAAATACGATCAGATTGTAGAAGCTGAAGTATATGATACGGTTATGGAAGTGACTAACATGATTGCTGGTAG
>CAZJIO010000010.1:14090-41150 GCA_964546035.1 uncultured Eubacteriales bacterium
ACCGCCATTGTAGCTAATGGAGATCGTTATCAACTAACAACTCCTTTTGTTTTTGTAGGACCCAATCATTATTTAGGAGCTAAAACGAGACCCATCGGACTTGTTAAAAAATTTAAAGATAAGCAATTCGAAATGTTAGCAGGAGTTTTCTTTTTATGAGAAAGGCCTCAAAAATCGCCCCCTTGAGAGTTTTTCTTTCAAGGGGGCGTAGCTTGTTTTTATGTCTTATTTTTCATAGTCTGGTGAACTTTTTGCAACCTGTATTTGATCCCGTGCTTTTTCGATGATGTTGGCGGTTTCTGGAGTTCTTGGTGATCGTAGGGCTCGGCCTAACCATTCTACAGCATCTTTTAAGTTGCCTGTTCTACGACTCAACTCACCCACCAAATAGGCACAAGTCGCGCTATCAAATTTTCCAATAGGTAGGGGCTCTATGAGGAAAGTGTTTGCATAACAATTTGCAGCTTGTTTTAAATAATCGAGCTCTTTTGGATCTTTCATAAACCTGTAAATCCATCCGATTCTCAGCAGTGCTCTTCCTTTTAAACTAGGGGGTGCATTTCGAGTTTCTAAGTTAATGAGCAATATTTCGAAAGCTAATATTGCTGCCTCGTTATTTCGTTCTCCTTCGCTGCTAAGAGCATTTACATAAGTGGAGACTTTCTTATGAAAATCAGTTAATTCAAAAGGGTTTTTAGAAGGATCATCCGTAAATTTCATTAAACAAAGTTTTCTTATAGCGACTTTTTCTCGTTCTAAAGCTGGTTCAAAGGTGGATTCAAATCCAGCATGTCCACAATGCACGCAGACCCAGGGATCGTATAGGATTGAGTTAATGCCTTTGTAATGCATACAAAAATCTTCATCCATACTGTCTAACTTTAAAGCTGCAGATTTTACTTTAATGGCATTAAAACTTTTTTCACAAATAGGGCAAGTTGTTAATACAGGATATAACCCGCTGTCCAAAGAAGATCACCTACTTTATTTATTTTTTCAAGATATTGATGATAACATTCTAACATGATATTTGCTAAAGTGCACTAAAATACTTCTTTTAGACAAAGAAGGTTAATCGGAAGGATCCGACTATGCAGAAACTAAATATGAAGAAAATGGGAAAAACCTTTAGGGAAATGGGTATTAGGAGAAAAGAAGAGAACAAGACATTCAGCACGGACTATTTAATGAAGCTTTCTAGGGAGCACAGTATTTCCCCAGAGCATTATGAGACAACTTCTGACGCCTGTGTAGACGGGTATTTGGAGTTGACTAAAAAGTTGTATCAACTGTCAAAGTTTGAGGACATCACCTTCGGAAAAAGTAAAGCGACAGGTGAAGCGGATTTACTGAAGGTTTCAGATATTTGCTTTTATTATTGCGATTTTTCAATGTGTGCTTTTAGCAACATCATCTTTGAGAAATGTTCCTTTGTTGGATGCGATTTTGTGGAGTGTTATACCCTCGGCATCGCATTAATATTTAGAGATTGCAGTTTTGTGAGCCGTACACCGGGTACGAAAAGCATTGAAGACATGCCTTCATTATTTGAAAGTTGCGAATTTACAGCACGTTTTTATCATTGCGATCTATCAGCCATTGTATTTAATAAGACCCATTTTTATTTTTCCTTTTTTGAAAACGTGGACTTTAGCGAAGCCATCCTAATCGATTGTAGCTTTGATACCACCAAAATATGTGGCTGCAATCTAAAAGGCACAAAGATCGTGAATCCGAAATTTATAGAATTCTATGTGGATGACCTCAATCAGAAAACAAAAGTTAATCGAAAGACCTATTTGGATTTTATTCAGTACAATAAAAAAGAACTGCGAGAGGTGCGGGATGCCATTGAAGTTTATTATGCCTTTAGTGAGTTGTTTGAAAATAATAAAATAATGGATTTTAGCGGGGAATACTTCTTTTTGAGCCAGAAGCTTGGCATTAAGAATTTGCAAGGGTTTGCTAAATTCAAATCCATTTTAAGCTTGTTGACTTGCGGCTATGGAGAAAGACCGATCTACAGTCTAATGGCATCCTTGAGCTTGGTCCTTGTGTGTGGCACTTTGTATATGCTTTTTGGTGTCAACATTAACAACGAAGTCCTTGTGTTTCGACCAACCCTTTCAACACCTTTTCCGCCGCTCAATCAATTGATACTATGGTATCACTTCAGTCTGGTGACTTTTTCTACGGTTGGTTATGGCAATGTTGTTCCGGTTGGAGGGAGTCTCATTGTATCAGCTGTTGAAATGGTACTGGGTGTGGTTATGGTGGGTATTTGGGTATCCACCTTGGTTAGGAAGATGACAAGAAATTAATTATCAATAAAAAATCAGTAAGAGGTGATAAGGATATGAGTAAAAAAATTCTGTTTGTAGATGATTCGCCGGTCATTAAGAAGATCGTCATGAAAACGGTTGAAGCGGCTGGGTATGAATTTCTCGGGGCTTCTGATGGAAAAGAGGCCCTTGGTGTACTCGACAAGGAAAGTAGCCATATTAAATTGATTCTATCCGACTGGAATATGCCGGTTATGAATGGCTTTGATTTTTTGAAAGCTGCTAAGAAAAGCAAAATATTTAAGACAATTCCTGTGATTATGATAACCACAGAATCTGAAAAAAGCAACATCAACAAGGCCATCCAAGCAGGTGCTGCAAATTATCTATTAAAACCTTTTAACCCAGAAGATTTGGCTTTGAAAATCAAGCAAACAGCTCTTGAATAATTTAGGTGTTATGCCATATAAGCAGTTGATTAAATAAAATAGCCATTAGGAGGATAAATTTTTGCAAAAGCATAATAAGAGTTCGAGTTCAGTATCTTGGTTTGGGTTAATCAGAAAAACGCTATTGCTTGTCATTCCCATTTCTACAGTGGTCACATATCTGGTAGGGTTACTCATTGGTATCGGTGATGAAATGATGTTGCGCTATGTTATTTCCAACATCATGATCGGTATTTTATTGGTGCTCGTGGCAAGTACTAAGAATTATTTGTTTTATATTAAGCCGGCAGTCGTGTTTACAGGCATTCTAAAAAGAATTGTAACAGAGCATGATTTAACAGGCAAAATCACAACCATCACAAAAAGAGAAATCGGTGATATTGCCCGGTATTTTAACCAATTTACCGATGATATTCAGACTGTTATGAAGAACATTTATTCTACTACCCAGACTTTGAATCAATCTTCTGTAGATTTATCTAGTATATCTGGGATTATGGCTGAAACCAGTAAGGAAACTAACGATAAAACTAGAAGCGTTAATCTCACCATTGAGGGCATTGCTGTCAATTTAGAAGAAACGGCTTCTGCGTTATCTGAGGTAAGTGGCAACATGCAGACCATGACCACTTCCGTTGGCACCATGTCTGACACAGCAGTGAATTTTGCAGCGATATCCCAACAAACTTCTGTAGCGGTAGTCAATATGGCAGAAATTTCGGTTGAGATTTCAAGCAGCATCAACAGCGTTTCTGATTCTGCTAAAGAAGTATCCTCCTCCGTTAACAGTGTCGCAACTGCAGTCAAGGAAATAAGCATTTCACTCAATGAGATCAGTAAAAACTGCGAGCGTTCCATACATATTACCAATGAAGCAGAAATCAATGCAAAAGATACCAATAGCATTATTGCTAGGCTCAATGAATCCTCCAAACAAATTGGTAAAATTGTCAATGTGATCAATGACATTGCCGATCAAACCAATATGCTGGCTCTGAACGCTGCTATTGAAGCGGCAGGTGCAGGAGAAGCAGGTAAAGGATTTGCAGTTGTTGCTAATGAAGTCAAAGAACTTGCTAAGCAAACGGCAGAAGCCACAGAAGAAATTAGCGAGCAAATCGAGGCGATGCAAGGCAATATGACAGGCGCTGTCAAATCTGTAAAAACCATTAATTCTGTCATTGAAGAAATCACAGCCATCACCAATACCATAGCGGCAGCAGTTACTGAGCAAACAGCCATAACCGGCAATATTTCAAGTGCTGTGCTAAAAGCAGCCGAGAAATCCAATATGATTACCAAAGACATCGGTGTCGTTGCCTCCAATGCACAAAATGTCACCGCGGTGCTCGGCGAAACTTCCAATGGTGTGAAGAACATTGCCAACGCATCCAGGGACTTTTCGGCAGGTTTGGGTGTCATGGTTAAAAATGCGGATAAAACTTATATTAAGATCGAGGAAATCACAAAAGTAACCCATGAAATTTCCAAGGGTACAAATGAAATTTCAAAAAATATACAAGAGATCAGTGTCACCTCCTCTGAAATGACCAGGACCTCTTTGCAAACGAATAATTCAGCCAAGGATCTTTCTGAGATTGCACTAAAACTGGAGCACCTAAGCAAAAAATTCAAGGTTTAATAACAAATGGGTGGAGGTAAAATTCATGGAAAATGTCATTTTTGTTAATGAGGAAAAATGTGTGGGCTGTAACAAATGTATTAGAAATTGTTTGGTAGTTGGAGCGAACGCTTCATATTTATCTGAAGGGGAAAATAAAGTAAAGATCAATTCAGAGGCTTGCATCATGTGCGGAAAATGTATTGATGTATGTGGCCACGGTGCTAGAGATTTTATGGATGATACAGAGGTGTTTTTTGAAGCTTTAGAAAAAGGTCAAAAAATCTCAATTGTTGCAGCTCCTGCCATTCGAGTTAATTTCCCAGATTATGAAAATTTATTTGGATTTTTTAAATCAAAAGGGGTTGATGTCATTTACGATGTTTCTTTTGGTGCCGATATCACCACCTGGGCATATTTAAAGTCAATCAAAGAAAATAACTTAACCTCCGTCGTGGCACAACCCTGTCCGGCCATTGTTAGTTATATTGAAAAATATAAGCCGGAACTTATTTCAAATTTGGCACCGATTCATAGCCCAATGACCTGTACAGCCGTCTATTTGAAACGTTATGCCAATGTTTTTAGCGATATCGCTTTTTTATCACCATGTATTGGAAAAATCAATGAAATTAATGACTCTAATACCAAAGACTTTGTTAGATACAACATCACTTTTAAAAAGATAAGTGATTATTTGGAAAAGCATCAAATTAAATTGTCCAATTACCCAAAGGTTGCATTTGAGGACATCGGATGTAGTTTAGGTCTCTTGTTCAGCAGACCAGGTGGTCTTCGAGAAAATGTAGAAGTTAAGGTCAAAAATGCATGGATCAGGCAAGTGGAAGGTCAAGAACATGCTTATAACTACTTAGATGACTACAGTGAACGGTTGAAACATGGGGATCCTGTACCGTTATTGGTGGACATTTTAAATTGTCCTCATGGGTGTAACTTAGGGACAGCTACTTCCAAAAATATCACAATCGATGATGTTGATTTCAGACTCAACGCATTAAAGGCTGAAAAGTTACAGGATAAAGGGGGTAAACTGATTACCAAAAAAATAGATTGGCTTTATAAACATTTTGATAAAACACTTAATCTTGAAGATTTTACCAGAAGTTATCATACCCACTCAAAATTAGCGGCTTTAAAAGTACCTACTGAGGCTCAGTATGATGGGATTTTTGCTAAGATGCATAAACATACGAAGCGGGAGAAAGAATTAAACTGCTCAGCCTGTGGGTATGAGACTTGTCATGAAATGGTACAGGCTATTCATAATGGACTTAATGATATTGCTTTTTGTATTGATTATAATAAGAGCGAAACCAATTTGGAAAGACAGCATCTTGAAACCAATAACCAGGCTTTAGAAACCAAAAACAGTGATATGAATAACGCTTTGGAAGAAGTCAAAAAGCTCAGTGATGAAAGACTTAAAAAGTCCCAGGAAATTGAAAGTATTCTTAAGAAACTCGCATCAGCTTCTACCAAAACTTCCTCTGGAATTGAACAGATCAATGACATAATGGGTGGTATCGCAGATAACACCAACAACGTCTCCAATTTTACCAAGGATGTTTCGTCCTCTGTGAACAGTGTTGTTTTGGCCATGAAAGAGATTAATATTTCACTTAATGAAATCAGCCATAATTGTGGGCGTTCCAAAAATATCACCTCTGATGCAGAGGAAAAGGCAAAGGATACCAATCGTATCATTCATACCCTGAATACTTCCTCCAAGCAGATTGGGAAAATTGTAAAAGTCATCAATGAAATAGCAGACCAAACAAACATGTTGGCACTTAATGCGGCGATCGAAGCGGCAGGGGCTGGTGAGGCAGGTAAGGGCTTTGCTGTTGTCGCAGGGGAAGTGAAAGAATTGGCAAGACAGACCGCCGATTCTACTGAAGAAATAGGACAACAGATTGAAGTGATGCAAAATAACATGGCGGATGTGGTCAGTGCCATGGGCACCATTATTGAAGTCATCGATGAGATGACCAGCATTACCAATACCATAGCGGCAGCCGTCTCAGAACAGTCTGCGGTTTCAGGTAATATTTCAAATGCAGCGGTGACCGCAGCTGAGAAAGTTAACTTGATTGCAGAAAAAACCAGGGATATTGCCGTCAGCTCCCAGAACGTTGCTAAAAGCATTACAGAAGCCTCAGTAGGCATCAAGGATCTGGCATCAACAGCTTCTGAACTTTCAGTAGTTTAAGGAAAAGGGAGACAAAAAACGGAGGGAGTTGATTCATTGCTATGCTGGAAGTAGATGATTTTATACAGGGTTTTGTTGAGGAAGCTAGGGTTCATGTTGAAACAGTTGAAACAGAGTTGTTACAACTCGATGTGAAGCAGGTAAAGGATGAAACCATTAATAATATTTTTAGAGCAGTGCACAGCATAAAAGGCACATCGGGATTTTTGGATCTTAAAAACATTGTCAAACTTTCACATGCCATGGAAAATTTATTTGGCGAAATTCGATCGGGTAAGATGAAAATTCATGAAGGTATGATTGATCACCTTTTGGCTGCAAATGATTGTATGAAGACCATGGTAGAAGATGTGAAAAACAGTGAAACCGTTGACATATCAGAGCATCTAGCGGGGATTTCGGCAATTTTATCAGGTCAAGTCGTCGTATCAGAGACCCCAAATAAACAGGAGAATGCGGCTCCAAATGCCCTAAACAGTGTATTTGCTACAACAGAATCTAAGAGACAAAAAATAGAGAACGGTATTGAACGTGGCAACAGAATCTATCGCATACAAAAAGACCTCGATAAGTCTTTATTTCTAAAAGATAGGAAACTGGTCAAATTTATACAGCAGATTGGATCTGTTGGTACATTAATTGACTGCTCAGTCAATTTAGACGCTTTATTGGGTGCTGATGAAATCGCTGACGAGGTACGCCTAGAACTGTTGTTTATGTCCGTCCTTGAAAAGGATTTATTAGGGATGGCACTTGATTTACCAGAAGAAACCATAGAGGAGTTGCAGGTACCAGAGCTAGCAGATGCGCCACCTATAAAGGAACTTGTGGCACAATCCATGCCACTTCTGAATCCGCCAACGGTCCCTGTACAGCAAGCCAATGAAAAAGAATTGCCTGCCAACAAGGCTCAGTCGGTGGTTCCAGAAGACAGTATACGCGTGAATGTCATGTTGCTCAATGATTTATTAAATTTGTCAAGTGAAATGGTTCTTGCAAAAAACCAATTACTCAGATCTATTGAAAGCCATAGAAAGAGTATTCAAGGTATTGAACCCGTTTTTCAAAACATTAATCACATCACTACCAATCTGCAAGAGAAAATTATGCAGACGAGAATGCAACCCATTTCCAATGTATTTAACAAATTTCCAAGAATCATTCGAGAAATGTCTAAAAAGCTGGGTAAGGACATTCATCTGGAAATGGAAGGTATTGAGGTGGAGCTAGACAAGTCGCTGATTGAAGCCCTTGGAGACCCCATGACCCATCTCATCAGAAATGCAGTGGACCATGGGTTAGAAATGCCAGAAGATAGAGAGAAAAGTGGCAAGAGAAGAGTAGGTAATGTCACTTTAAAGGCGTATCATGAAGGTGGCTATGTGAACATCGATGTGATTGACGATGGTAAAGGTATTGACGTTGAAGCCATCAAAGCAAAGGCGCTTAATAAAGGCTTTGTCGATCAGTCCCAACTTGCGACTATGGGAGAACAGGACATCCTCAAATTGATTTTTAAACCCGGGTTTTCAACAGCTGAAATAGTCACAGACATTTCTGGCCGAGGCGTTGGGATGGATGTGGTAAAAACCAATATTGAAAAATTAGGTGGTACCATAGAAATTTTTACGGCGCTACATGTGGGTACGACCTTTCGACTTTTATTACCGCTGACACTTGCAATTATTCCTTCTTTAATCGTGGAGTCTGAAAATCAGAAATTTGCACTACCTCAGGTTAACCTTCAGGAAATCGTGCGGATTAAAGCTAATGATCCCACTAGAAGAATTGAGTATATTAACAATGCAGAAGTTTTACGACTTCGTGATAAGCTACTACCCATCGTGCATCTCTCTGAGGTTTTAGGTCTTGTCAGGACTTATAATGATCCTACCACGGGCGAACGTGTTCTGGAGAAAAGGAAAAACTTATTTAATTCTAGACGCGTTCAGGCGGTAGAACCCAAAGAAAATGATCTGCGTAAAGTGAGCGACCGTCGACAATTTAACAACTTGAACATTGTTCGAGTGCTTGTTATTAGAATTGGTTCTAGACGACTCGGGCTAGCAGTGGACGCTATTCATGGCAGTGAAGAAATTCTTGTCAAAACTTTACCCGTCTATGTAAAAGAGTGTAAATGCTATTCGGGGGTTACGATTCTGGGAGATGGAAAAACCTCTATGATTTTAGACCCGAGCGGTATTATCGAAAAAGCCAATCTTCACTATTTTGATGGCGTTGATGAAAGAAAACCAAAAGATTTAATCCTAGAAAGCGAAAAAATGTGGGAGACTCAAAATCTTTTGCTGTTTCAATGTTCCGGTCCAGAAACTCTGGGCATTAATATGTCTATGGTCTCTAGAGTCGAGGAAATCAAAGCAGCAAGCATTGAGAAAATCGGTGACAAAGAATACATTCAATTTAGAGGAGAACCCCTTAGAGTCATTAGACCTGAAGACTTTATGCCAATCACCAACCAAAGAAATGAAAAAAGCAAATACTATGTCATTATACCTAAATTGGTCAGTCATCCTATGGGAATCCTAATCGAAAGAATTCATGACACAGTTCAGGCGAGTATACACATCAAACAAGACGACAATATCACGGTAAAAGGGCTTATTGGATCAACGATCCTAAATGATAGAATTGTTTTGTTGGTAAATCTTTATGAACTTTTTGAAATTGCTAATCCGGAATATTACAAGGTTCAAACCACAATTAAGCAAGGTGTCAAAATGTCTATCCTTCTTGTTGAAGATACCCCTTTCTTTCAAAAAGTTGAAAAGTCTTATCTGGAGGACGCTGGTTACAATGTACATCTGGCAGCAAACGGTAAAGAGGCTATGGAATTTTTAGAACATGAAAAAGTAGATGCTGTGGTCAGTGATATTATGATGCCTATTATGAATGGCTTGGAACTCGTAAAAAAGATTCGCTCAACACCTGAGCTCAGCCACTTACCTGTGATTGCCATCACCTCTCTCACCGGCGAATCCCAGATCAAAGAAGGGATGCAGGCAGGTTTTGATGCTTATGAGTTTAAGTTAGACAGACAGAAATTACTATTGATCTTACAGCAGGCCATAAATGAAAGGAGTACAGCGATATGACAATGAAGGTACTTACATTTTATCTCTGTGAAAGTCTCCTTGGAATTGATGTCACATTGGTGAAGGAAATTAATAGAAATGTGGATTTTTCAGCTGTTCCGGGTGCGCACCCATCTATCGTTGGATTCTTAAACATGCGAGGGCAGGTGGTGACGCTCTTCAATATGGCGCATTTGATTCATCTGGATAGTGAAAACACTCAAAAAGGTCTTACCTGTATCATATTGAAAGCCCCTAAGGACCCTGATCAAGTCGGTTTTTTAATTGATCATCCAGGAGAAGTCATGGATATTGATACAGAAGCCTGTGAAATGCCTCCTGCAAATGTTGGCGGGGTAGAGGGAGAATTTATCCAAAGCATCGTTAAATTGGACAAGGAATTATTGATTATTATTGATCCGAAGAAGATATTTAAAGATCAAAGAAATATTGAGGGAGTGTGACAGCTTGGAAAGACTTAAAATTTTGTTGGTCGATAGTTCTGTCATTACGAGAATGGCAACCCTTGAAGCCGTTAATGCAATCGAGTATAGCGTTGTAGAACGTGCAACCTCAGATGGCAGCATTGCCATGGAATGGCTACAACAGTGTCACATAGATGTTGTCTTAATGGATGTGGCAATCCTTAAAAAAGAGGGGATTAACCTCGTTAAAAGGATTAAAAATTATGATTCTGAAATAGAGATCATTGTTATGAACAATGAAGAGCCCGAATGTCTTTCTATCACCTTAGATGCCCTTAAGGCTGGCGCCTTGGATTTTGTGCAGAAATTACCAGAGAAGGAATTGGCGAAAAAGATTGGGGAACTGAAGGGGCAACTCCATACCCTTTTTGCGGAAATGCTTTTAAAAAAATACTCAAGTAGTCTTACTCAAAATAAGTCAGTGGGTGAACCAAAAAAAGAAAATATGCAAATGCCATATAAGGAAAAAATGTTGGGTAGTATAGACTTGATATTGATTGCTTCCTCAACAGGTGGACCAGTAGCCCTTGACACGCTTTTTAGCACGCTTTCACCAAAAATTAGTAAACCCATTTTAATTGTGCAACACATGCCGCCGGGTTTTACGAAAATCATGGCACAGAAGTTAAGGGATAAATACAATTTACCGATTACTGAAGGGATTGAAAAAGAAAAATTAATAGAAGGAAAAATCATTCTTGCGCCTGGTGGTTTGCATATGACACTTGAGACAACAGAAGGCTTGGAAAAGGTCATTCGGCTCAAGGATCATGGCTTTGTTAATGGGGTAAAACCATCAGCGGATGTGCTTTTTCAATCTGTAGCAGAAAGTTTCAAAGGGAAGAATATTTTAATTGTGATCCTCACAGGTATGGGCAATGATGGTACACAAGGACTCATCCAACTCAAGCAGAATTGTAACTGCTATTGCATCACTCAGAGCGAAAGCACCTGCGTGGTATATGGTATGCCAAAGTGTGTGGTTGAGGCAGGGTTATCAGATGAAGCGGCTGATCTTGAGGACATGGCCCATCGAATCCATCAGATTGTACTAGAACGAGGAGGGCTTTAGGATGGAGAAATTACTATCGCCAAATGAATGGACTATGATGCAAGGCCTTATTGCTGATAAACTGGGGATTATTTTAGGAGACGAAAAAGCCTATTTGTTAGAAAATAAGATGAGTAATCTCCTATCAAGAGCTGCCTTTAGGAATTTTGAAGAGTTATATACCCATTTGATCTATAAAAATGACCTCCAACTGATGGATGAGATGATAGATGCCATTACAGTTAACGAGACTTTCTGGTTTAGAGATCGTACACCCTGGTTGATTATGGAAGAGCTCCTACTGCCAAAGTATATAAGTGAGTTCAGAGAGGGAAAACGAGAGGTCGTTCGGATTTGGAGTGGTGCATGTTCATATGGTCAAGAACCCTATTCGATTGCAATGTGTATAGAAAGTTATCTGAAAGCCCATGACATACATGACTTGAGCCTTAATCACTTTGAAATCGTGGCAACAGATTTATCCAATACGGTGCTCCAAAAGGCTCGTATGGGTGAATATGATGCGATTTCTATGGAACGAGGAATGGATCAGATCAATAAAAGTCTGTATTTTAAAAATGTAGGCAAGACCACATGGCGCATTCAAGACCCCATTAGAAATGCCGTTCAGTTTCAACAGTTGAATCTCTTAAAAGAATTCTTCCCCTATCATAAATATGACATCATTTTCTTTAGAAATGTGTTGATTTATTTTTCGGAGCAGCAAAAAAAAGAAATCATGGGTAAAATACGAGATGCCTTAAGAAGTGAAGGTACATTGTTTCTAGGAAGTTCAGAGCTGTTTCAGGATTACAGACCTGCCTTCTCTATGGCCACTCACCAGAATGGGATTTATTATCAATTAGAGGCATAAAGGACTAGGAGGACATGTTTTATGATTTATTCAGTGAAGCATTTAAAGGTCAAGCAAAAATTGAGTCTGTTGGTTTCTGTGTTTATCTTAGGATTCCTCATATTTGGAGTCGTTAGTTATTTAAGTTTCAGTAAGGTCAAGGTCAATGGTCCAATATACAATCATATTGTTCAGGGAAAGGATTTGATTGCGGATATTCTACCACCACCTGAATACATCATAGAATCGTATTTGGTGGCTCTTCAAATGGTTAACGAGACCGATCCAACGAAACTGGATGAACTGATTAAGAGAAGTCAAAATCTTAGAAATGAATATGAAGGACGACATCAATTTTGGCTGAAGGAGCTTGAACCGGGTGTGCTAAAGACCACAATGGTTGAAGATTCTTATCTACCGGCTGAGGCATTTTTTGAAGCAATGGAAAAGCAATTGATTCCATTCATAAAAAGTGGTGACAAAACAAACGCAGAGGCAATTGCTAACGGTATTTTAAAGCAGAAATATGAAGAACACAGAACAAAAATTGATGAGGTTGTCGTAATGGCAACCCAACGAAATGTGGCGTATGAGGCAACATCCAAAGATACGGTTGTTAAAATTATTTTTATTTTAATTGGACTTTGTGTCTTGATTGTAGCAGTAACAATCGTCATTTGGATGATCATCAGTCAGAGTTTTAAGCCACTTTATCATATGACGACGATTTTGAAAAATATTTCTGAGGGTGAAGGTGATTTGACAAGAAGAATTGCCATCGATTCCAAGGATGAAATTGGAGACATGGCAAAATATTTCAACCATTTTATGGACAAAATTCAGGACATTGTCAAAAATATTTATGCGACTACCGTGATGCTTTCTGATTCTTCAAATAATTTGTTAAGTATTTCCAATAAAATGGAAACTTACAGTGAAAAAAGCCAACTTAAAACACAATTAGTAGGCACCACCGTTGGCGCTATAACAACAAGTATTTCAGATGTGGCAAGCGCTACTTCGGATGCAAGTCTAAATATGAACATCGTGGTTTCTTCTGTCGAAGAGATTTCAGCAACCATTAGAAATCTGGCAACAGCTTCTGAACTGACTTCAAAAGGTATTGCCAATGCGAGTGAGTTGGCTACTCAAATGTCAGGAAATATTAATAATCTTTCAGATTCATCCAAGCAGGTCTCTACTTCCGTTAGCAGTGTGGCAACGGCTGTAAAAGAAATTAATATATCGCTGAATGAAATTGATAAGAATTGTGTGCGTTCCATTCATATTACGACTAACGCTGGTGAAAAAGCAAAGGACACAAATGCAATCATTTCAAAACTGGACAAGTCATCTAAACAAATAGAGAAAATTATTAATGTGATCAATAACATTGCAGATCAGACGAATATGCTTGCTCTAAATGCAGCAATAGAAGCTGCTGGTGCAGGTGAATCTGGTAAGGGTTTTGCAGTTGTGGCAAATGAAGTGAAGGAACTGGCCAAGCAAACGGCAGAGGCAACTGAAGAAATTAGCCAACAAATAGAAGCCATGCAGGGAAATATGTCAGGTGCAGTGACAGCGGTTGAGACCATCACAGAGGTCATTGCGGAAATAACTTTGATCACCAATACCATCGCTGCAGCGGTAACGGAACAATCTGCTACGACAGGCGAGATATTAAAGGCAGTTGTCATATCCTCAGACCGGGTTAACCAGATTACAATGGAAATTGGAGAAATAGCTGAAAATTCAGGCAATGCAGCAAAAAGCATATCGAATGCTTCAATGGGTATAAAAGAAATAGCACGTTCATCCTCAGAACTTTCAACTGCGGCCAACGATGCTGCTAAAAACCTCGATCAGGTATCTCAGATGGTGCTCAAGGTTGCTAATACTTCCAATGCAATATCTGACGGAGCAAAAGAAATTCTTTATAATATTGATGATATCCGTATGGCATCTACACAAACGACACTCGGTGCAAAGGATACGAATGTTTCAGCTAAAAATATGACAGAAACGGCAAATAAGTTGTATGGTCTAGTCAATAAGTTTAAGATATAAGGGACTATTATTATGCCTAAAAAGCATGGTAAACTATTTGATATAGGCATTTTATTGTTTTCCTGCATTCTGGTACAATGATTTTGAGAAGGGAGGATATACTATGTCTCTGCTATCCAAAATGATTGAACCAAAACAACAAATCCAAGAGAATCGTAAACTGTTTTCAAACCAATTCCTGAAAAGTCTGATTCTACCCTTATTCATTGAACAACTTTTGGTAATGCTGGTAGGAATCGCAGATACCCTTATGGTGAGCCATGCAGGAGAAGCGGCGGTTTCGGGTGTATCACTTGTTAATATGTTTTATACGATTTTTATCTATATTTTTACAGCGTTGGCCTCCGGAGGCGCTGTCATAGTCAGCCACTATATAGGAAACAATGACAAAAAAAATGGGAATCTTGCAGCAAGTCAGATGATGACACTGGCAACTTTGATTTCGTCTATAGCTATGTTTTTAGTTCTTATTTTCAACAGACAGATCATGCACCTCTTGTTCGGTAGTGTAGAAGATAGCGTTATGGAAGCAAGTATTATTTATCTCAGAATTTCGGCTTACTCATTTTCAGCTTTGGCTTTGTACAATGTAGGTGCAGCCCTTTTTAGAAGTATGGGAAAGACGAAAACAACGATGTACATCTCCCTTGCTATGAACATCATTAATGTGATTGGGAATGCAATTGGGATTTTCGTATTGAAAGCTGGGGTTGCAGGTGTTGCTTGGCCATCCTTTATTTCCAGAATGTTTGCAGCTATTGTAATCATTGCGTTGTGTTTCTCCAAAACCAATACAGTTCAACTGAAGTTAGCCGACATCATCCAGTGGAACAAAAAAATGATTAAGAGAATACTGGGAATTGCAGTGCCAAACGGTATTGAAAGCGGTTTGTTTCAGTTGGCGAAGGTTGCACTAAGTACCATCACAGCATTGTTTGGGACGAGCCAGATTGCAGCCAATGGCGTTGCTCAGAGCTTTTGGTCCTTAGCGGCCCTGATTGGTGTTGCTATGGGACCAGCTTATATAACCGTGATCGGCAGGTGCATGGGCTCAAAAGATGTAGAAGCCGCACAATACTATATGATTAAATTGTTAAAAATTACCCTTGCCGCTTCTGTGTTATGGAACGCCATCATTCTTATTGCAGCACCATTTGTCTTGGAATTTTACGAATTATCTGATGAAACGAAAAGGTTGGTCTTCATTTTAGTGATCATTCACAACCTTTTCAATGCCCTTGCCTTTCCGGTCTCAGCACCTTTTTCTAATGGACTTAGGGCTGCTGGGGATGTTCGATATACCATGTATGTATCCATATTCACAACGGTTGTGGTTAGGGTAATCTTGTCAATTATTCTAGGTGTTTGGTTGAACTTAGGTGTGATTGGTATTGCATTAGCTATGGTGAGCGATTGGTGTATGCGTGCAATTCTTATGTGGTACCGATATAAAAGCAAACGATGGAAAACGTTTCGAGTTATTTAAATGATCGAGGTGACTATTTATGGACATACGTGTATTGAAGTATTTTTTAACAGTAGCTCAAGAAGGGAATATTACAAAAGCGGCAGAATCGCTTCACATTACTCAACCCACATTGAGTCGTCAGCTGATAGACCTGGAGGCAGAACTTGGAACATCCTTGTTAATTCGGGGAAAGAGACAGATTACATTGACTGAGAGTGGGCTTTTATTTCAACAAAGGATTCAGGTGATCCTATCCTTATTAGAAAAAGCAGAAGGAGAAATATCAGATCATGGCAATCTAGTGGGTGGTGTTATTTCAGTGGGATGTGTTGAATCCATGGCATCTTTAATCTTGCCAGAAGCAATGGCAGCCTTTGCTGAAAAGTACCCGAGAGTCCAATATGACATCTACACCGCAGATGGAGATGATATTCGAGATAAACTGGATGCAGGTACCATCGATATCGGTATTTTAGTTGAGCCCATTGAAACGGCAAAATATGATTTTATACGACTACCTATTATGGAAAGCTGGGGTGTCTTAATGCGTGGGGACGATTCTCTGGCAACGAAGACGTCAATGGATGTAGCGGATATCCTTCAGTTGCCCTTAATCTTACCGCGTCGAGCCATTGTGAGAGATGAAATTGCTGGTTGGTTAGGGGTGGAAAACAAGCAGCTGAATCTGGTTGCCACCATAAATTTGCTGACCAATGCGGCCTTGTTGGTAGAAAAAGGGCTGGGTTACTTGGTCTGTATAGGCGGTGCTTATTGGATTCGACCCAATGAAAAGACGTGCTTTATACCTTTTTTACCGGAGAGAACCACAGGACATGTTGTGGCGTGGAAGAAGAATCGCGTTTTTAGCACGGCTATGAAATTATTTATGGAACAGATTAGAGGAATGTATCCTGATAAATCCATTTAGAATAGGAGTGCTTATTATGGAATATGTAAAATTTGGTAACACAGGTATGGATGTATCGAAAATTTGCCTTGGTGCAATGAGCTTTGGAGACGTAGGTTCTGGATTTCATCAATGGGTTTTGAACGAAGAAGACAGTCGTAAGATGATCAAATTAGCACTAGACGAGGGTATTAACTTCTTTGACACTGCGAATGTCTACTCGGCAGGTACGAGTGAAATGTATTTGGGGAAGGCGCTGAAGGATTATGCGGATCGAGATAAGATTGTCCTCGCCACAAAGGTTTGGGGGAAAATGCATGAAGGACCCAATGGCGCAGGTTTATCTAGAAAGACAATCATGAGTGAAATCGATAAGAGCTTGAAAAGGCTCGGCACCGACTATGTAGACCTTTATATCATCCATAGGTGGGTGAAGGATACGCCTATCGAGGAGACGATGGAAGCTCTTAATGATGTGGTCCGTGCAGGAAAAGCGCGATACATTGGCGCGTCTGCCATGTACGCATGGCAATTTCAAAAAGCGATGTATACGGCGAAGTCCCATGGATGGACAAATTTTGTTTCTATGCAGAATCATATGAATTTGATCTATAGAGAAGAAGAACGGGAAATGATGCCCCTTTGTAAGGAAGAAAAGATTGCCATTACACCTTATAGCCCTTTAGCAGGCGGTAAACTGACCAGAGATTTGACGGAAACAACTCAGCGAAGTGATACAGACCCTATTTTAAAAATGAAATATGGACATTCAGAAGATCTTGACCGAACTATCATTGAAAGAGTTGCAGAATTGGCTGGAATATATGGTGTTAAGCGTGCACAGATTGCTATGGCATGGTTGCTCCAAAAAGAAGGGGTAACATCACCGATTGTTGGTGCAACAAAAGAATATCATATCACAGATGCTGTTGAAGCGCTAAAAGTCAAATTGACTTCAGAAGATATAGCCTATCTAGAAGAAACTTATGTACCACATACAGTAGTTGGACCACAATAATGCATTGATAAAACCTCTGACCGTGAGCTTCAGAGGTTTTTGTTTTACTTAGCTTAAGAAATTATCAGCTTACAAAATTGATACATTGTGCTATAATGACAAAAAAACGTTTCGCTGTGGAGGTAGCAATCATGTCAACAATTAAAGATGTCGCTAAATATACAGGCTTATCCATTGCTACGATCTCTAAGTATGTGAATGGTGGCAATGTATTAGAGCCTAATAGAGTGTTGATCAAGGAAGCCATCGAAAAGCTTGAATATATTCCGAATCAAATTGCGAGGGGTTTGAAAACCAGTAAGACCATGACTATTGGAGTCTTAATTCCCTCACTTGAGAATATGTTTTTTACAAGTATCGTGTCTATTATTGAAGACTTGCTACAAGAAAATGGGTACAGTACCATCATTTGTGATTTTAAGGAAGATCCACAGCTAGAAAGAAAAAAATTGGAATTCTTGGTCAATAAACAGGTGGATGGCATTGTCTTAGTCAGCTATGGTGGTGATCTTGCCTATCTCAAGGAGCTTATTGATAAAAAGATGCCACTGATTTTATTGGACCGATTGATGAAAGGTCTAGATTGTGATGTGGTATTGGCAGACAACCTTAATTCTTCTTATAAGGCAGTGGAAGAATTAATAACCAGAAAGCACAAACGAATTGGGATCATATGCGGCCCCATGAACACTTTCACAGCTGAGGAACGTAAGAAGGGTTATGAGAGAGTTCATGTCGATTACGATGTCGAAATAGATGAAAGCCTTATAAAAAATGGTGATTATTCCGTTGAAAATGGTTACAACGCCCTCCAGGAACTTTGGAAACTTGAGAACCCACCTACGGCTATATTGGTAACGAATTATGAAATGACCATAGGAGCGATCATGGCCATTAATGATTTACAAATTAGCATTCCTAATGAACTATCTATTATCGGTTATGACAATATTCAGATGGCAAAGGTGGTAAAGCCACCACTTTCCATTGTTGAGCAACCTATGAAAGAAATTGGAACGACTGCAGCGTATGTATTACTCAGGAGGCTGAAGGGGGATTTTTCTGATTTCCCAGCAGTCTATCGGCTAAAAACATCTGTTTATATAAAAGAGTCTGTAACAATTCACTAAACCTTAAAATTAAATGCTAAGGAATGACACAAGAATATGAAATCATTCGGCCGACCTATGTATAACTTCTACATTATGGTCGGCCTTTTTGCGTCTTATTTACAAAATCCCTTGACGAAAAAAGTAAGCGTGATATAATGACATTAAGACTAAACGTTTCGTTGTAGAGGCGATGAAAAAACTTAACAATCCTTAATTATTTACTTGAAATCGATACTAAAACGGTCTTTAGGTTTTATTTTCATGCCAAAAGAAGGTTTTTAGCAGATAATGAGATAAATAATCGAGGATTAGACTAAACTGATGAGCGAAACGTTTAGCTCTGATCATAAAATAAGCCCCAAAAGGAGTCCTAAAATGGAAAACAATTTGAGAACGAATTTTCAAATCGCTGAAGATGCAATTGACCCGAACTCTGTGCCAAAAAGAAAACTGTATACAGGTGATGAAATTCCTGCAATCGGTCTTGGCACGTTTGGTTCAGATCGTTTCACAAAAGAGGAAATTGCAGATGCAGTACTTGGTGCCATTTCAATAGGTTATCGTCATATCGATTGTGCATCTGTTTACATGAATGAGAAAGAAATTGGCGAGGCTCTTACAATTGCTCTTAAGGGTGGTATACATAGAAAAGATCTATGGATCACATCAAAGGTTTGGAATAACATGCATGGATTTGGCGACGTGCTACTCTCCTGCGCGCAATCCCTTAAAGATTTGCAACTGGAATACCTAGATCTTTTCCTTGTCCATTGGCCATTTGCTAATTATCATGCGCCGGGTTGTGATGGCGACTCTAGAAATCCAGATTCAAAGCCATTCAGCCCTGACCAGTTCATAGCAACCTGGAGACAAATGGAAAGACTTGTGGATATGGGTTTGGTTAGAAACATCGGAACCTCTAATATGACCATACCCAAATTTGAAGCAGTATGGGATCAAATGAGAATCAAACCTGCCATCAATGAAATGGAACTCCACCCTCATTTTCAACAACAAGAGCTTTATGACTATTGTAAAACCCGCAATATTCAACCGATCGGATTTTGCCCAATCGGCTCACCAACGAGACCTGATCGAGACAAAACAGACGAAGATACCGTTGATATAGAGGATCCAGTCATACTTGCTGCAGCCAAAAGATTAGGTGTTCACCCAGCAGTTATTTGTGTGAAATGGGCAGCTCAAAGGGGTCAAGTCCCTATTCCTTTCTCGGTCAGAGCCAATGAGTATAAGAGCAATCTTATGAGCTCCTTTGTAGATCCTTTGACAACTGAAGAGATGGAAGCTATTTCCAAAATTAATAAAAATTGTCGACTTATAAAAGGTCAAGTTTTCCTTTGGGAAGGTGCTAATGACTGGCAAGATCTTTGGGATATGGAGGGCACGATTACAAAATAAATTTTGTAGCCAGAACAAGAAAGAGAAATAGGAGAAACTAAGATGAAAGCAGCAGTTTTATATGGACAAAAAGATATAAAAGTGGCATCTATCGATAAGCCTCAAATTCATGAGAATGAAGTACTCATACAGGTTAAAGCAACGGGTATCTGCGGCTCAGATATCCCGAGAGTCTTAGGCACAGCTTCCCATTACTTTCCCAATGTATTTGGACATGAGTTTTCTGGAATTGTCTGGGAATTAGGCAAGAATGTAACACATGTCAAACTAGGTGACAAAGTGTCCTGTGCACCACTCAAACCCTGTCATCAATGCGAAGATTGCTTAAGTGGAAACCACGCACTTTGCAAGCACTACAGTTTTATTGGTTCTAGAGAGTATGGCGCTTGGGCTGAGTTTGTAAAAGCACCAGGTGTCAATGTTGTCAAATTACCGGAGGAAATCACCTTTATCCAAGGAGCATTTTTAGAGCCATTGACAGTCGCACTCCATGGTCTGCTTTTAATGGATTTCAAACCAATGAGTACGGTAGCCATAACAGGTGTAGGAACCATTGGTCTTTTGACTTTACAAGGCGCTAAATTGATGGGTGCCAAAGAAATCACTGTATTTGATGTAGATGATGGTCGTTTGGCAGCTGCAAAAGAACTTGGTGCTACCTTTACCATCAACACTAAAACAGAAGATGTTGGGGCGAGGGTCAAAGCTATCACGGGTGGAAAGGGCTATGAAATGGTGTTAGAAACAGCAGGGGTCCCCATCACTGAAATGCTCTGTCTAGAAATAGCAGGCAACAAAGGTTCCGTTATGTTCATCGGTACACCTCATGAAGCCTTTACCATTCAGCCAAAGCAATTTGAATACATCAATCGTAAAGAGTTGATGGTTCGTGGTTCTTGGATGTCTTACTCCACACCGTTTCCAGGTAAAGAATGGACGCTTGGGGCTCATTACTTAGGGACTGGGCAAGTGAAAGTGGACCTACTCATTGATCGGATTATTCCCCTTGAAGACATCGGGTCTGCATTTTTAGACATAGAGGCAAGAAAAATATCTGGGAAAGTCATCATGGAATTATAAGGAGGAAAAATTATGCCATTAGTCAGTTCTTTAGAACTCATTCAAAAAGCAAAAGAACATAAGAAAGCCATTGCAGCATTTAATATACATAATCTAGAAACCATCCAAGCCGTTGTAGAAGGGGCTGCAGAAATGCGCTCACCCGTCATCATTCAGACAACACCAGGAACCTTGAAACATGCGGGTATCGAATATGTAGGCGTCATAGTAAAAAAAGCCGCTGATTTATACGACATTCCAATCGCCCTTCATGTAGACCACTGCCCATCCTTTAATACCATTGTATCTTGTATTAAAAATGGCTACACCTCGGTCATGATTGATGGTGCTAATTTGGATTATGAGGCTAATGTTAAACTTGTAAAAAGTGTGGCAGATATGGCTCATGCCGTTGGCATTCAAGTGGAAGGTGAGATTGGAAAGATCGGTGGGGTGGAAGACGACATGTTTGTGAACGATGCAGACGCCGCCTTTACTGTACCTGAAGAGGCAAAAAGATTTGTTGAAGAAACGGGAGTAGATACATTAGCCATCGCTATTGGTACAGCGCATGGTATGTACAAAGGAGAACCGAAGTTGGATTTTGAACGTTTATCTGCCATTGCTGCTCTTGTAGATGTACCTTTGGTATTGCATGGTGGTTCTGGGGTTCCAGATGAAAGCATCCGAGAAGCCATCAGAAGAGGTATTGCCAAAGTCAATATTGCAACGGAACTTAAAAACCCTATGGCAGAAGCCATCAAAGCCTCCTTCGCTAAAAACGGAGAAGAAAACGACCCTAGAAATTATATGGGCGATGCAAAAAAAGCGGTCAAAAAGGTCGTTATAGAAAAAATTAAGCTGTGTGGAACCGTTGGTTTTGCAGATGAATTTTAAGGGGTAGAACTTATGATACTTGCAATTACAATGAACCCAGCCATTGATAAAATCTATTTTGTAAACCATTTTACCCTTGGTGAGATACACCGACCTGATCATGTTATTGCTTCCCCGGGTGGCAAAGGTCTGAACGTGGCGCGCGTGGCGTCTCTCATGGGAGAGAGGGTGATCGCGTCAGGGCTAATCGGCGGAGGAAATGGGGCATTTATTCGTGAGAAGATAAAGGAATTAGGCCTTATAGACGGATTCAGTGAGATCCAAGGTGATACAAGAATTTGCATTAATATGACAGATCCACTTACAGGGACGTGTACAGAAGTGCTGGAGCCGGGGCCAGTGGTTACTGTGTTAGAAATGGAGCAATTTCTTAGGAGTTTTGCCCTTTTGGTTACCCAAGCAGATGTTATTACCTTATCGGGGAGTCTACCACTTGGCGTGGCAATGGATTGCTACAATAAGCTCATTGAAATCGCAAAAAATGCTGGTAAAAAGGTATTTCTTGATACCAGCGGGGCCGCTTTTGTCAAGGGGATCGAGTCAAAACCCTCTTTAATTAAGCCAAATGAAGAGGAAGTCAAAGGTATTTGTGCAGGACCACTCATAACTTTAAATCACCTAATTGATGCAATTCTAAGCTTGAAGCAAAAGGGCATTGAATGGCCAGTCATTACGAGAGGCAAAGATGGCGCTATCGCTGGACTGTCAGACGGTGTATTCCAAGTATCCATACCATCCGTTAAGGCTATCAATACCGTTGGCTCTGGTGATGCATTTTTAGCAGGTTGTGCTACGGCTTATGCTCGGGGTTACACAGAGACGGATATGATTCGTATGGGGGCAGCCTGCGGAACAGTGAACACACTCTATCGTCAGACCGGGTTTGTTGAAAAACAGCTTGTTGAACAGTACTTTAAAACCATTACTATTGAGAAGGTTGCTAGCTACTAAGTGCAAATTTAATAGACCTATGTTTTTGTAAAGTTTAATTAAGTCATCAAAATATAATCAAGGAGAATATTCATGTTAAAAAATATACCAAGTATTCTTTCACCTGAGTTACTAAAGATTTTAATGGAAATGGGTCATGGAGACGAGATTGTCATTGCAGATGGCAACTTTCCTGGTGCCTCTATCGCCAACAAACTTGTACGCCTAGATGGTCATGGCGTTCCTGAAGTGTTAAAAGCTGTACTCGATCTGTTGCCAATAGATATTTATGTAGATGCACCAGTTACACTAATGGAAGTCGTAAAAGGTGATTCCTTTGTGCCAGAAATATGGGAGACATACAGAGAAATTATTCAAGAAAAAGAAGGCGACAAGAAAATTGAAAACATCGAGCGATTTGCTTTTTATGAACGGGCAAAGAAAGCCTATGCGGTTGTAGCTACAGGAGAAACCTCTCTTTATGCAAACATTATTCTTAAAAAGGGCGTTGTTATATAATGAATGATTTATTATTAGCTATTGATCAAGGGACTTCTGGCTGTAAAATCACGATTTTTGATACCAAAGGTCAAGTCATCGCGAGTTCAGCCCAAAATTATGAAACCTTCTATCCCCAGGAAGGCTATGTGGAACAAAATCCTGGGGATTGGTGGAAAGCTGCGACCAGTGGTATTAAGGAGCTCCTTCTTGAAAATGCCATTCAACCTGAAAATATCAAGGGGATTGGCATTGATGGCACTTCCTGGGCATGTATTGCCGTAGATGATACGGGCGAAGTGCTTCGACCTGCTATGATTTGGTTAGACCACCGAGCAGAAAAGCAGGCTGCCTGGATGAAAGAGACTGTTGGGGAAGGAAAGTTGATTGAGATCAGTGGCAATCCAGTGGATGCAGCTTACATAACACCCAAGATGTTGTGGCTTAAGGAAAATCAACCAGAGATTTATCAGAAGACAGCTTATTTCTTACAAAGCAATGCTTATCTTGCCTTTAAATTGACAGGGCAATATTCGCAGGATTATTCTCAGGCTTATGGATTTCATTTCTTTAACATAGCTCAAGGAAAGTGGGACCTGGCCATTGCAGATCAATTAGGGCTTTCTCTAAAACATATGGCACCTCTAAAACATTGTCATGAAGTCATCGGTACCATTACGGAAGCAGCTGCAAGGGAGACAGGGCTAGCAATCGGTACACCCGTTGTAGCAGGTGGACTGGACGCTGCTTGTTGTACACTAGGTGCTGGGGTCTTAGTAGAAGGTCAAACCCAAGAACAGGGTGGGCAAGCAGGTGGCATGAGCATTGCAGTGAAGAAACCCTTGGTGCACCCGAAATTAATACTTGGTTTTCATGTCATTCCAAATATGTGGTTGTTGCAGGGTGGCACAACGGGTGGCGGTGGGACACTTAATTGGTTCAATCGTGAATTGGGCCACGCCGAAGAACTAAAAGCCTTTGATAGCAGTCAGAATGTTTTTGAGATCATGAGTGAAGAAGCAGAAAGCATTTCACCAGGCAGTGAAGGTGTCTTGTTTTTGCCTTACATGAAAGGTGAGCGATCACCTCTTTGGAACTCTCAAGCAAAAGGGGTCTATTATGGCTTGGGCTTTGAGAAAACCAGAGCGCATATGATCAGAAGCATGATGGAAGGTGTCGGCTATTCACTTTTACATAACATTGAGACGGCTGAAGAAGTGGGGGTTGCTGTGGGTAAGCTTTCAAGTGTTGGTGGAAGCGCTAATAGCAGTGTGTGGACACAACTAAAAGCGGATATCACCGGTAGAGAAATTGAAGTACCCTACTCTGATCATGCAACAACCCTAGGAGCTGCCATGCTTGCGGGCATAGGTGTTGGTATTTATATAGATTTTGAGGAAGCGGTACAAAAGACTGTTAGAGTGAAAAGAGTTCATAAGCCTGATGTAGATACCCATATTCAATATGCCAAATACTATCAGGACTATTTGAAATTAAGTCATATTTTAATGGAATCTTTCTGGAAATAGGTTAGACATTCGATATACGACAAAAGACACACATGTAAGGATTATCTCCTACATGTGTGTCTTTTTATAGTCCATGGGACTCATGTTTTCGTGGGTTTTAAAGGATTTGCTGAAGGAGAATTGATCAGAATAATTGAGCAGGGTTGCAACATCAGAAATGCTTAAGGTCGGATCTTTTAAATATTTCTTAGCGGCATTCATTCTTAAATCTATTTGGTATTTTAAGGGCGTGGTGCCTTCAACTTTTATATATATACGTGTTAAATAGGCTTGTGAAAAGCCGAATTTTTCAGCTATTTTACCTAGGGAAATACTCTTAAGATAATTCTCTTGAATATATTTTTTTATGAAATTAACACTTTCTTCAATCGATATTTGATTTGAGACAGTTATACCAAAATCCAAGCCTTTCTCTTTCGAAAACTGAATGGCCAGTTCGTGAAGCGTGGTGCTGAGCTCTGCTTCGTTAATGGGTTTCAATAAAAAATCCGATACATTTAAACGAACGGCCTTTTTTGCATACTCAAATTCTTCGTAGCCTGTTATGAGTATAATTTTGATCAATGGGTATCGATCTCTAACCACGGCTGCTAGTTCAAGACCCGTTACTTCAGGCATTCGAATGTCTGTAATAAGGAGATCTATGGGATTGTTTTCTAAAAAACCAAGTGCACTCAAACCATCTTTTGCAGTAGCCATCACGACATATTCCTCATGATCGGTTTCAATAATTTTTCTAATTTTATGGATAATATGAGCTTCATCATCTGCAATGAGTATTTGGATCTTGTTCATATAATTAAGCCTCCAATGATTACTTCACAACCACCATTTTCTAAATTATGAATATCAAATATGGGTGTTTCATTATATTGCAATTTGAGTCGAATAAAGATATTCATGAGTCCCATGCCTTCAAGCTCGAGATTAGGCAATAGATCCGTTGAATTAATCACATCGATTTTATCTTTAAGCTCTTTAAGGATGTGAGGTTCGAAACCAAAGCCATTATCGGAGACGCAAATGTACCAATGCCTTTCATCTCGATAACCGCGTATGATAATGTGCCAAGGTGCAGACTTTAAAGTAGCGTATTTGATGGAGTTTTCCACCAATAGTTGCGTGCATAACTTAGGAATCTTAAAGTGTAATAAGTCATCAGGTACATCAAAGGAATAAGTAAGGTCATCTAAATATCTAAATTTCATGCAACTTAAATAAGTGTGGGTATTTTCAAGATCTTCTTCCAAGGTGACAAGTTGTTCCTTACTGGATGAAATATACCGTAAGATGGTAGATATACTTTGACATAGCCTCATAGAGGCTTCAACTTCACCCTCCTCAATCATAGAAGACAAAGCGGATAGCGAATTATGTAGGAAGTGAGGATTCATTTGAGATTGTAAGGCGAGCATTTTGGATTGCATGTCATGCTGCTCACTTAAAATGAGCTTATTCATCGAATCCTGTAGTTGCGTATGAGAAACCCTCAGTGCAACCCATAGTGCATTAATCTCACGAATATGAGTGTCTTGAAAATCGTTTGGCATAAAATCCTTCTGGTTGATATCGATATTTTTGACATTATTATAGATTGCATAGATCGGCCGAGTAATTCTATTCGACAAATAATAGGATATCCATATGACACCTATGAGAGCTAAGATGCTGATCAGAATGAATTTGAGAATAAAAAAATAAACAGGCTGATACAATTTTTGTTTGTTTACAATGACTAAACTAATGAAGTCACAGTTGTCAATTTTCTGAAATTGCACAATTTCTTTCTCTCCATTTTGGGGATTACTGATTTCAATTAAGTCATTTGAAGAGCTCTTAAGATAAGCTGCATAGTAGTTCGTGAAATCCATCTTTTGCTTTTCTTTTGGGTATATGGGAATCCCTTTGTCGTTCAAAACAACAAAATCATAATTAGAGTAAGGGAGTAAGGTTTCAAAAATATTAAAAATGGTATCTAAGTTTTGCTTGATTTCTACAAAACCTTGAGGTGTATTGTAAGTATAAAAGAACATCCGAACCAAAGACAAATATTGGCTATCTTTTTTATAAGTCGTCCTAGCAGTTAATTCAGG
>CAZJIO010000010.1:41164-44458 GCA_964546035.1 uncultured Eubacteriales bacterium
GATCAAAAAAGGGCCAAGTAATTACTTTCTCACCTTTATTATGGAGTGCTTGGTCATACCAACTCTGTTCTTTTGCGCTTAATGTAACTAGACTTGGTACCGCTCCGAAGGCATACGACCCTTCTTCAAGACCATATAAGATGATTTCAGACATGGAACTATTTTGTATATTAATCGAGTTCAATAAATCCCCTAGAATTTTCTGATTGTTATACTGGCTAATCGTGCTACGATCAGAGGCTTTGACATAGTTTTCAAAAGAGTTTTTTGCTAGATTGGAATAAAGGATACTTAAGGAAGCTGTATTCATCCGGTCTATTTCTGAGCTGACACCATACACGATAGAATGTGACAGTTGACTCATGTTAGAGTTTAAGCCTTCTCTAAGAGATTGTACTTGAGAAATGGCAATCCATACTAATAAAATCAATGCGATACTCACGGATATCGTTGAGTGGGATAGTAATAAAATATCTTTGATTTTTCGTTGTTTATTCAAGGGTCACCTCTGGTTAAAAATGGACATATTTCTGACGGGATCGGGCATTCATTTATATTGCATAACAAGCTATTATAATTACAAGATGTTAAACACATCTTAAAGAAAATTTTTTTTATTGTCAACCAAAATTATAGGGAGGATTTATGATGAAACAAAAAGTTATGGTAATATTACTATCATTATCTCTGATTGCATCACTATTTGTAGGATGTAGTCCGAAAGAAACTAAAGAAGCAACAACCACGACTGCAGCAGTCACAACTGAAGCGGCTACTACTGAAGCAGTTACAGAAGCTAAAATTGACACAAAGGTATTAACGATACTTGCGAGCCAAGACTGGATTCAAGAAGCTGAAATCGAATTAGGCGCTAAGTTTGAAGAAGAAACTGGTATTAAAGTTGACTACCAAATTATTCCAGCAGATCAATATACTAACCTTCTTTTGACTAAGTTGAATACAAGCGATGCATTAGATATCTTCATGAACCAAAGCGGTACATTTGATATTCAATCTCAACTTAATATCACTAAAAACGGTGTTCCATTAACAAATGAAAAATGGGTGAGCAGCTTTGACTCCCTTGCAGCAGAACAAGCAACTGTTGACGGACAATTATATGGTCAAACAATCGCTGATATCTACAGTGTATGGTCAGTGGCATATAACCAACAAATTTATGCAGACCTAGGTTTAAGTGTTCCTAAAACCTTTGCTGAGTTTATGAGTAACTGCCAAGCTATTAAAGATGCTGGTATTACACCAATTTACGAGGCTGTATCAGATGGATGGCATCACCAATTATGGTGGCATGAAGTTGGACCACAATATGAAACATTAGAACGAGGATTTGTAGACGCATTGAATAAAAATGAGAAAAAACTTGTAGACTTTAAGGGTCCAAAACAAGCGTTAGATCAAATTAAAGAAATGGTTGATAAAGGTTATTGGGGAGAAGATTATATGTCTAACCAAGTTGCCAATGCTGCTGCCGGTGTTGCAAGTGGTAAATTCGCTATGACAATTGCGCAACAGAACTTCGGTGGAGATGTTGAAGCACAGGCTATGGATGTGAAGGGTGATGACATAGGATACTTTGTAATTCCATTACTAGATAATCAAACAATCAACATTAATCCAGCTGGACCTACTCGTTTTATTTATTCAGGCTCTAAAAATATTGAGGCAGCAAAGCTCTACTTTGATTTCGTTGCAAGAACGGAAAACCTACAATACATATTAGATAATTCCGAACGTTATTCTAACCTTCCGTTTACAGGTATTAAGAATAAGTATACACCTAATATTCAAGCATTTTTTGATGGTTATCAAAAACATGGTACAGTGTTGCAAACTGCTGTAAAATACATTAACCCACAATGGATGGATACTGGTGCAGATGTAGCAGCGTTACTATTTGGAGAAAGCACATCAGATCAAGTACTAGCAAGTATAGATAAGAGAAGAGCGGATCAAGCAACAGCAGCTGCTGACTCAGCTTGGAGTAAATAGTACAAAATATAGAATATAGAATTTATAAAATAGCTTTTATCAAATAGCATGTAGACATGTGTCTACATGCTATTTAAAAAAAGGAGGTCAATGAGTTGAATGCTAATAAAACATATCCATTTTACTTTATGATTGGCGCGTTGATGCTTTATCTTGTGTTATTCCTAGTACCTGGAATAATTGGTATTGGATATTCTTTTACAGATTGGTCTAGCTATAGCAAAGAAATTCATTTTGTTGGGTTACAAAACTTCAAGACGATATTTTCAGCAGATGAACATTATGTAAAGTATTTGATAAATACAGTAGAATTCACATTTGTTACAACAATTTTAAAAACAGGAGTAGGTTTATTTTTTGCTATTTTACTGACAAAGAAGATTAAAGCACTTAATTTCCATAGAGCAATTATGTTTATGCCCTCGGTTTTATCCCTGCTAATTATTGGTATCATCTTTAAATCGATATTAAACCCAACCATGGGTTTTATTAATACATTTTTACGTGCAATCGGTCTTGATTTTTTAGCACAAAAATGGTTGGTTGACCCTTCCATAGCATTTGGGTCGGTTATGGCTGTAGATATATGGAGAGGAACCGGTTACATCATGACCATTATTATTGCAGGGCTCATGTCAATTTCTGAAACATATTATGAAGCCGCTGATATTGATGGTGCGAATGGTTTTCAAAAGTTTAAAAGTATTACAATTCCCATGTTAATGCCGACTCTATCCGTTACTTTGGTTTTGAATTTGATTTATGGACTTAAGGTATTTGATATTGTTTATGTATTAACCAACGGCGGACCTGCACGTAAGACAGAAGTTTTATATACCTCAGTTTTTAAGGAAATATCTCTGGGCCGTTATGGCGTTGGAACTGCGATATCAACCATTATGTTTGTATTTATGTGTATTGTAGGCGTCTTTTTGATAAGGATTTTGACGAGAAATGAGGTGCAAGAATAATGAAAATTAAAAAAGTTCTTGGCATCCTTATTACGAATTTGATAGCATGGATGTTTTCGATAGCGATGCTTGTTCCCCTAATAATGATATTGTTGAATGCCTTCAAAAGCAGTAAAGATGCCCAAACAATGTCTTTATCTTTTCCAAAAGAATGGGTTTTTTCAAACTTTGCAACTGTTATAGAGAGAGGTAAGTTGGCGGGTTCGTTTATGAATAGTCTCCTATATACCTCGGTATCTGTCATCATATGTGTTACCCTAGCAGCGTTAGCTTCTTATGTGCTCGCTAGAAACAGATCCAAATTGAATTC
>CAZJIO010000010.1:44471-49276 GCA_964546035.1 uncultured Eubacteriales bacterium
TTTATTTTTGTATTAGGGATTGCTATGCCAGTTAACTTTGTGTCCTTAATGAAAACGATGCAGCTACTAGGTCTTACAGACTCTAGAATCGGAATAATTCTTCTATATACAGCTACACAGATACCCTTTACTATTTTCCTTATATTCAGCTTTATTGGTAAGCTTCCTAAAGAGTTAGATGAAGCGGGGGTAGTGGATGGTGCTAGGCCTTTGCAATTATTTTTCTATATAATATTGCCAGTATTAAAGCCAGTCCTTGTAACGGCAGGTGTGCTGATCTTTTTAAATACTTGGAACGATTTTATTTATCCGTTGTACTTTTTGAATAATACGCAGAAATGGCCAATGACATTGGCGGTTTATAATTTTTTTGGGATGTATTTTAAGGATTTTAATTTAATCAGTGCAGATATTATATTAACAAGCTTACCAGTTATAATCATTTATCTTTTAGGTCAAAAGTATATTGTTGGTGGAATGGTCTCGGGAGCGGTTAAAGGGTGATCGCTTAGTCAGAAAACAGCAAAATCAAAGTGTTATTGGTATCATGCGGGACCAAATGAGTTTGTTTCAGACTAATAAGAACTAAATAACAAAAAAGCATGCCTCTAAAGAATTCTGATGATTCAGATTTGATAGAGGCAATTATTTTGTGGACTGCACTATAAAGTTTATAGTATTACTTTGTATTTTCCAGATAGGTTGTTCGATTATAGTATTAGTGATGTAATTACAAGATACCAAAGGTTTTTATTGTGGTGGATGGATTTATATTGTATCCCTTGGAATTCATTATAAATAAAAAGTAGGCATACGTTTTTATATGTCTACTTAATTAATAAGGCATCAATTTACATGAATGAACTGACTTTTACTTATAAACCTATTGTATAAATTTCGTTGTTATAGACAATGGTCTTATTTTCTTCACCGATCAGATGAATTGAAAAAAGCATGGTTTCTGGCATTCCAGAGTATTTTCCTTGACGCTCCAGAAGTTTAAGTGTTCTGCTTTCCTCTTCCCATAGGATTTGAATGGTGGAATATTCTCCTTTTTCGTAGTTATAATTGTTCTTTTCATCTTGATATAAGGTAAATGTCCCATCAACACCAGGATATATAACGAGCTCGAATACATGATCAGAAAGTGCTCCAGTATGCTGTGCCACTTCTGACATAGGGATAATAGCGCCTGCTTTTACATAGATTGGCATGATTTCAATTGGCGCATTTGCTTGGATAGTCTGACCACCTTCATAACATGCGTTTGTCCAGAAATCATACCATTTAACCCCTGAAGGTAAGTAAACATCACGGGTTTTTGCAGCACCATCAATCACTTTGGATTCAGCTTCATAATACATTGGGGTCGTCACTGGACAGATCATCAACTCTCTACCAAACATGTACTGATCCTTTATGTTCAATACCTTAGAATCCATTTTGAAGTCGAAGGCCAATAAGCGAAGCATCGTATCATCTTTCTGAGTGACCATACCTGCTAGTGAATAAATATAAGGCATTAAGGCGTATCGCAACTTAGTAAACTTTGCAAGCACGTCGTAAAACAAATCGCCTTCTTGGCCATAATGCCAAATTTCCCGTCTGGCATCAGTTCCGTGAGCTCTGAAAATAGGTAAAAAAGCGCCCCATTGGTACCATCTGGTATAGAGTTCTTGGTATCCCAAGTCGGAACACCCTCCTTCATATTCGCCATCCCAAAACCACATATGACCTTTTTTAACGAAGAAGGCACCAATGTCCACAGTCCAGTAAGGCAGACCGGTTGCACAAAAGTTAAGCCCAGCTGGAATTTGATTTCTGAAGGTTTGCCATTTTGCACAGGTGTCTCCGGACCAAAATATAGTGCCAAACTTCTGAGCACCAGTGTAACCACTACGGGTAAGGTTCACGACACGCTTTTCGTCTGTAGTACTTCTTTGACCTTCATAGATGGCTTTTGCATGCATTAATGGAAAGGCATTGGTATAGATTTCTGGCATATATACTTTGGCTACATTATGAAAGGCCATCATATTTTGGTCAGGTTCTGGCTTCACTGCTAAGTTCCATTCTGGTGTAAAGGCTTCGCTGGAGTCACACCACCAAGCATCGATCCCTTTAGAAAAAAGACCTTTATTCGTTTGATCCCAATACAATTGACGCGCTTTTGGATCAAAGGGATTGTAGGTTTCAGACTGTTGGAAAAGGCAGTTCTCAGCCTTCATTTGTTTGAAATTTTCTGATTCTTTAACCATATTGGGCCAAATGGAAATCATAAAATTGGCTCCCATATTGTGAAGCTCATCCGTCATCTGGCGTGCATTTGGAAAACGTGTTTCATCAAAGGTTTTTTGCCCCCATAACCCATCTTCCCAGGACTGCCAATCCAGTACAATGCTATCTATAGGAATCTGAAGTTGTCTGTATTTCTCAATGGTTTCAATAATTTCAGCCTGAGTCTCAAAGCGTTCTTGAGATTGCATGAACCCAAATGCCCATTGTGGTAGCATGGTAGCTTTCCCTGTAAGCTCACGATAACCCTTAATGATTTGATCAAAGGTTTCGCCATGTATGAAATAAAAGTCTAATTCATAAACGGACTCGGCATAAAGATAGGAACCATATACATCATCACTAAAAATTAACGGAGAGTAGGTGTCCATTAGGACGCCGTAGTTGCGGGTGGAAACCAACATAGGCATGGCGATTTTCATATTAGCTTGGTGCACATATTGTCTGGAGCCTCTCAAATTAAGGACACCTTCTTCTTGCTGCCCCAATCCATATAAAGCCTCGCCATCCATCCATTCAAACTCTAATCTGGTATGATAGAGTATTTGATCAAATGCTTTTTTGGCTTCACGAACCACTTCTTTAATGCCATCAGGGGTCACCACCTTTTCGACAACACTGTCTTCATCTAACAATGTTTTAAAGGCTTCATAGGGCATCAAAGTTTTACCGCCATGCCCAGGTTCTTTTGTTAAGAGTAAGTTATTTGAGTCATAATAAGCAATGGAGGATGTACCTTTATCAATTACAAGCTTCAAAAATAGTGTTGTTAAGGTAATTGCTTGGACGGATTCTGTGAAGTGCCATTCTGGAATTTTTTGTTTAGGAACAATTCCCAGTCCAATAGCTTGGGAAAAAGTTTCTTTGAGTGTATAAACCACTCTCACAATGTGATCCGTAATTGGCTCCAGTTTGATGAGACCGTTTTCAGTTTCCAGAATCAAAAAATCTGATGATTCTGAAATGGCTGTTATTTTTGTCAGCTTTGGTTTAATGGCTTCAAGCATAATTGTTCTCCTTCTTATGAACATAATTTTCTTAATGATTGCCTAAGCAAAAATGTTGTGATATGATCATTATAGTACCCCTATATGACTTGAAAAAGGGCTAAAATGCTCATGTATATGTCTAATATGAATATTAAAGGAGACTTTATGCTAGATTTTATTCAGGCAGATAATTTTGAATATACACGATTTGTCACAGAAGCTTTTCAGTTTAATTGCTTTTATATTCAAGATAGCAATACATTGCCTCACTGGCACAATCATACAGAAATTGTCTGCATTTCTAAAGGGAACTGTCATATTTACATTGATGGCAACCTATTTATCTGCCAAATGGGTGATTTTTTACTGGTACCTCCAGGTTACCTACATAGTATTTTGCCCCAGGCGTCTTCTGACTATTATGCCATCGTGATTGGGGAAACGTTAATGTCCATAGTTTCGAAGGATATACATTTAAATCCACTCATTTCTCCCTTTATCAATAAGTGGGGTATATCTCCTCTATATGTGTCAAATCTGCACCCAGCTTATGATAGGTGTTGGATACACTTGAAACCATTAATCACTTTTATACCTACTCAAACACCTTTTTACGAAGCTCGTATCAAACTTGAAATCTGTCAGCTCATTCTTCAATTGAATTTAAATTTCCCTGAACATATGACTCAGCCAAGTATTCCAACGACATTCAATACAAAATTGCTCAAAAAAGCGATTGAGTACCTTCAGACACATTATCATGAGAAAATAACCATTCACAACTTAGCCAAAACTTATGGTCTTAGTGAGCAACATTTCAGTCGACTCTTTAAAGCATATACAGGTAAAACCATCGTCGATTATTTAACACTGTTCCGTCTAGAATGTGCCAATAAACTACTTGTGACAACGGATTTGCCAATTACACAAATCCCAGAAGTTACTGGGTTTTGTAACGCCAATTACTTTTCGCGGGTTTATAAGAACCAATTTGGCCAAACACCTTCAGATACTAGGAAAGCACATGTTTTAAAAAATAACCCCCCCACAACATATACATACATGAACTAAGAAATAGGTAAGGACAATGTGGCAAGCACTTGGAACAGCGAAGAGCCGGGAAGGGTGCTTTTTTGATTGCACAGCGAATAGTGCCTACTTAGGAAGCAAAATTTTGCTTATTGCACAATGGATTTGAGGGGAGTATACTTAATTTGTAATGATTACAAGATTGTTATTATATTAAATCACATCCATTCATATTATAAATACAGGAGATGAACTTAAATGAAACCTTCACTAGAAGATTTAGAAAAAGAACTCAAGGTCAAAAATATTAATCTTTCGCATCAGAGGTTAAAAATACTAGAATATCTTGTTCAAAACAGGTGCCATCCAACTGCGGATCAGATATACAATGACCTGAAAAAAGAATTATCTACATTATCAAAAACAACAGTCTATAACACAGTAAGAGTATTGGTAGATGCGGCTATCGTCCGAGTAAGTCCAACAGAGCAA
>CAZJIO010000010.1:49286-53741 GCA_964546035.1 uncultured Eubacteriales bacterium
TTGAAGATAATGAAACCAGGTACGATATCGTTGTTGAAGACCATGGACACTTTAAATGTGAAAGCTGTGGAAACATCTATAATTTTAAGATTGATATGGACGCATTGATTTCAGAAGACCTTCATAACTTTAAGATCAATGATAAAAATTTGTATTTTAAGGGTATATGTCCAATGTGCCACGAAAATAAAAGTAACACTGAATAACAAAGATTAAAGGAGGTTTAAGATTATGAGTGAAATGAAATGTCCTGTTACAGGCAAAACAAGAAAAGTCATATCGAGCGGTGGAACTTCCAACAGGGAGTGGTGGCCAAATCAGTTGAATCTTAAAGTGCTTCATCAAAATTCAAATCTGAGCAACCCGCTAGGTGCTGACTTTAATTATGCGCAAGCATTCAAGAAGCTTGATTTGTATGCGCTAAAGAAAGATCTGTATGCACTAATGACCGACTCACAAGATTGGTGGCCAGCTGATTATGGGCACTATGGCCCGCTTTTCATCCGTATGGCCTGGCATAGCGCAGGTACCTATCGCTCGGGTGATGGACGCGGTGGTGCCGGTAGTGGTTCACAAAGATTAGCCCCACTCAACAGCTGGCCGGACAATGTTAACCTGG
Organism: uncultured Eubacteriales bacterium; assembly: GCA_964546035.1. Taxonomy (GTDB): domain Bacteria; phylum Bacillota; class Clostridia; order Lachnospirales; family Vallitaleaceae; genus CAZJIO01. The sequence goes on from CAZJIO010000010.1 coordinate 49,906, forward strand.
ACAAAGCACGACGTTTGCTTTGGCCAATCAAACAAAAATATGGCCAGAGCATTTCATGGGCAGATCTTATGATTCTTGCCGGCAACTGTGCACTGGAATCAATGGGCGCTAAAACCTTTGGATTTGGCGGCGGGCGAGTGGATGTATGGGAGCCAGAAGAGGATATTTATTGGGGCTCTGAGACAGAGTGGCTTGGCGACAAGCGCTACTCAGGTAAACGAGATCTTGAGAATCCACTTGCCGCAGTGCAAATGGGTCTGATCTATGTGAACCCTGAAGGTCCTAATGGTAACCCAGACCCCGTTGCGTCTGGGAATGACGTACGCGATACCTTTGCGCGCATGGCTATGAACGATGAAGAGACGGTCGCACTCATTGCTGGCGGACATACCTTTGGTAAATCCCATGGTGCTGGTCCTGCAACCCATGTTGGACCTGAGCCAGAGAGTGCTGGCATCGAAGAACAGGGTCTCGGCTGGAAAAGTAGCTTCGGGAGCGGCAAAGGTGGCGATACAATAGGTAGCGGGATTGAAGGTGCTTGGAAAGCAAATCCAATAAAATGGGATATGGGCTATCTGAATACATTGTTTAAATATGAGTGGGAGTTGGTCAAGAGCCCAGCAGGAGCAAAACAGTGGCTGGCTAAGAACGTAGCTGAAGTGGATATGGTAGTTGATGCACACAATCCATCAAAAAAGGTAAGACCCATGATGACTACGGCCGATCTTTCCCTTCGTTACGACCCCATCTATGAACCCATTGCGCGTAACTATCAGCAAAACCCAGAAGTATTCGCAGACGCCTTCGCCCGTGCGTGGTTTAAGCTTACCCATCGAGATATGGGACCACATGCGCTCTATTTGGGTAGTGAAGTGCCTGAGGAAGAACTCATTTGGCAAGATCCAGTTCCAGTAGTTAATTATGAATTAATTGATGAAAAGGATATTGAAGCACTCAAGGGTAAAATCCTGACTTCAGGGTTGTCTGTTTCTCGGCTTGTTACAACGTCCTGGGCAGCTGCGTCCACATTTCGAGGATCAGATAAGAGGGGTGGGGCAAACGGAGCACGTATCCGTCTAGAGCCACAGAAAGACTGGGAGGTTAACCAGCCAACTGAATTAAGCAAAGTCATACAGATTTATGAAAGGATTCAAGCAGAGTTCAACGATGCACAGTCAGGGCAAAAGCATGTTTCCCTCGCAGATCTGATTGTTCTAGGTGGAGGTGTGGGAATACAGAAAGCTGCAAAGAATGTTGGCTATCATGTTTCAATTCCCTTTAGACAAGGACGCACAGACGCATCACAGGAACAGACAGATGTTCAGTCATTTGAGGTGCTTGAACCGAAAGCCGATGGATTCCGTAACTATCTTAAAAATAAATTCTCCGTATCTGCTGAGGAACTCATGGTCGATCGGGCACAACTGTTGAAATTGACAGCTCCAGAAATGACGGTTCTACTTGGTGGCCTGCGTGTCTTAAATGCCAATCATGGCGGGTCTGCCCACGGCGTATTTACCAGGAGGCCCGAGATGCTCACGAATGACTTCTTTGTGAATCTTCTCGACATGGGAACAACCTGGAAGCCAACCACTGAAGAGGGAGACCTGTTTGAAGGTCGTGATCGGGTGACCGGTGAACTCAAATGGACTGGTACGAGAGTTGACCTCGTATTTGGCTCTAACTCTCAACTCAGAGCCATTGCCGAAGCATATGCTTGTGATGATTCTCAGGAAAAGTTCATACATGATTTTGTATCTGCTTGGAATAAGGTGATGAACGCGGACCGTTTTGACCTTATCTAATCAGTGACATAATAATAGATTCACAATTTATACAAATATTCTAGAGGATAAGGAGGTATGCTGTGAAAAGATACGTATGTTCCATTTGTGGTTATGTTTATGATGAAGCAATAGGTGACCCTAATAACGGTATAGTGGCTGGGACAAAATGGGATGACCTGCCATTGGACTGGAATTGCCCATTATGCGGCGCAATGAAGTCAGACTTTGTAGGAGAAGCAACCAAGGATGAGCCTGTTGCACCCGTATTTATTGCAACAGAAAATGATCATGCAAAGATGAGGGGGTATTCCTATGGAGAACTGAGTGCCTTGTTTTCAAATCTTTCAAAGGGTTGTCAGAAACAATATCGTGATGAAGAAGCGGGACTATTTGATCAATTGGCTGAATTTTATAAAACTCAAGTAAGTTCTCCTGTTAAAGGACGATTGAAAGACATAGACGAACTGATCCAAAATGATTTAGAAATAGGTTACCAACATGCCAATGCAATGGCATCGGGAGCATCTGACAGAGGATCACTCAGATCTCTTGTATGGGGAGAAAAAGTAACGAAAATTCTAAGTTCTCTGCTCAGTAGATTTGAAAAACAACAGGATACACTACTGGAAGATACCAATGCCTATGTATGCGAGATCTGTGGATTTGTCTACATTGGTGATGTGCTTCCAGATATTTGTCCGGTTTGCAAAGTTCCAAATAAAAAGTTTATTCAAATCAAAAGGGGGGGGAAATAAAATGCATGCAGTTAGAAATGTCAATTTATGTACAAAGGATTGCCTCTGTCTTTATGTTTGCCCTACAGGCGCAACGGATACAGAAACAGGTCAGATCGATGCATCTAAATGTCTAGATGGCTGTAGGGTATGTGTTGATGCATGCCCATCCCATGCGATTTCATTAATGCCCGAAGTATTTCCACCGCAGCAAGAAAAAACAGATGCTGTTAAGAAAGCTATGTTAGTATTGGCAGAAAGTAAAACGATGCAGGAAAAGATTGCTACAGATCTTGAAAAAAGCACAGACAATCCTGTCGTACGCCAGTTTGCCAAGATACTAAGTACCTCTAACCGACTTATGGCAGAGGATCTGCTTCGTGAATCTGGTTATATGCTTCCTCAAAGCCAGAATGTTCAAGATCTTCTGGAGTCTTTATTAGGTATCAGTCAACAGGAAGGTTTCCCAAAAGAAGCGGTTATAAGGCTACTAGAATTACTTAAAAAAAATCAAATTAAAAATATGGAGAATAATAAAATGAATGAAAAAAAGACAATTGTTAACTTAATGGCAGCATTTGCAGGTGAATCACAGGCAAATAGAAAATATCTAGCTTATTCAAAAAAGGCAGCGGCAGAAGGAAAAAACAACGTTGCTAAATTGTTTAAGGTTGCTGCTGATGCAGAAACAATCCATGCACTTAAAGAATTTGAACTGGCAGGCAACGTAGGATCTACCAGTGACAATTTGAAGGATGCCATTGCTGGAGAAACTCATGAATATACTGAAATGTATCCTGAATTTTTAGAAATCGCTCAAGCAGAAGAGAACAAAGCTGCTGCATTTGCGTTTACCTTTGCGATGAAAGCAGAAGAAGTTCATGCTAAATTATACACAGAAGCATTGGAAAATATGGATGAAACAGAAGAGGAAGTTTACTATTATCTCTGCCCAGTCTGTGGAAATATTGAAAAAGTGCGTCCGGATAAATGTTTTATTTGTAATGTAACTGGAGATAAATTCATTAAATACTAATATATTCCCTGGAATATATCTTCCCACAGTACATCAAACGTAACAAATGTAAACGGTGAGAAATGGTTTTTGGTGGAATAGTAGAAGCACTTGGAACTGCTGGTAGGCGGGGAAGAGTGCTTTATATTAGTGAAAAATAATCGAACATAATCGAAAAGAGGTCGAAACGGTCGAAACGGTCGATTGTTCTTGAAAATAGTTGAAGTGAAGTTTATAATGAATATGAGGTGTGCGCCAGTTCGGTGCCAAATATTTAACTGGTGCGAATCCAGTCTGGTA
>CAZJIO010000011.1:0-9244 GCA_964546035.1 uncultured Eubacteriales bacterium
ATCAAAAGTGATTTCCTTACCACTAGACCAAATTCTTTCTAAATCATAGAAAATACGATCGTCTTTTCCAAATATATGGATAATGACATCGCCGAAATCTAATAAAATCCAGCTTGCAGAATTGTAGCCCTCTACATGTTTAGCATTATAACCAGCCTTGCCTAATTGTTCTTCTGTGTTGTCAATTAAAGCTTTAACATGATTTGGATTGTTACCGTGTGCAATAATAAAATAATCTGCAAGTACGGTTACATCTCTTATGTCGAGTACTTTAATATCTACTGCTTGCTTGTCATCTAATGCTTTATAGATGATTTCAACCATTTTTGATGCATCTTGTTTGTTTGACATGATTTTTTTCCTTTCTATAGACTATTTTTATAACATTGATAGTACTGATAAGTTTCTTCTGTTTTGGGATCAATAATTTTACCAGATAGTTTTAAGTATTCTAGAGTATCCTTCAAAATATCAATCAATGTCTCATCGATGGATATCTGGGATAAAGCTCTTAAGTAATCCAATCGAGGCGCTTTATTTCTAGTTGGTTCGATATAATCCGATATAAATATGATTTTATCTAATAGCGTCATCAGCGGTTTTCCGGTGGTATGACATTCAATGGCATCTAATATTTCAATGTCATGGACTGCATATTTTTCTCTAGCTAGGATTGCCCCTAATTTTGCGTGTAATAAGTCTGGATTTTCAATTTCAGCATAGGACGCAATAATACCATGCTTATCACAAAGCTTTAACTTTTTCTTGTTGTCAATTGCCTTTGCACAATCATGCAATAAGCCTGCAATAGCAGCTTTTTGAACATTACCCTTATGCTTTTTAGCAAGATCAATGGCTGTATTTTTAACGGCTATGGAATGCATAAATCGCTTATCAGATAATTTACCTTTTAGCATGGTTTCTAGCTCGGATAAATCCATAGAATAATCTTCGCTATATAGATGGTGTTCTTGAATATATTTCTCAACCAGGTCAGGTACTAAGGTAGAAATTAATTTACCTTCTTTGTGCAATTGTCTGATTTCAGTCGAAGATATATTCAATAGTGGTGTATCTACCCATTGAATTTGAGCACCATAATTTTCGCGTAAAAGTGCCAATTGTCCCTCGAGTTGATTTTCATATCCAGGTCTGTTGATGACGATGAACTGGCATATATTAAAAAGAAGTTCCTTATTATACCATTTAGGTAGATCCAGCAAAGAATCAGCACCAATAATCAGGTGGTAATCATCTAAAGGATTTTCATCTTTTAAGGTCAATAAGGTTTCTACAGTATAAGTTTTACCTAATCGATTGATTTCAATGGCTGATAGCTTATAATGGGCTGTCTGCTGAATGGCTATCTCGCACATACGCCATCTATGCACTTTATCGACTATTGTACCCTCATCCTTATGTGGCGGATCACCTGTGGGCATAAATAGAATTTCATCATATAATCCAGTTTCATAGACATAATGGGCCATAGAAAGATGCCCATTGTGTATGGGATTAAAGGTGCCGCCAAGTATTGCAATACGCTTCATAAAACCATTCCTTATTTTTTCGGTAATTCGATAATTGGTTTTTTAGCTGGTCGAAACAAAACAATTTTGCGACCAATCTGTTGAACAATATCAGAACGTGTTCTTTCAGATAAAATACGTGCAATTTCTTTTGAATCTTCCATACAATTTTTTAATACAGTAATTTTTATGAGTTCTCTCGTTTCTAGCGCACCTGATATGCCTTCAGTAAGTTCAGGATTAATCCCTAATTTACCAACTTGAAAGATTGCATCCATATCATTGGACAGGCCACGTAAAAAAGCTCTTTGCTTGCTTGTAATCATACATTCTCCTTTATAATCTTAACGGAAGTAGTCAAACTCTAGGTAATACATTTTGACTGTATCCCCTTCTTGAATGCCTAACCCTTCTAGTTCTTCGATGACCCCTTTTTCCTTTAAAAATGTTTGGAAGAATGTAAAGCCTTTCTCACTGTCTAAGCTGGTATAGCCTAACATTTTTTCAACACTTTTACCTTCAACAGAGAACACACCGAGTTCAACTTGTTTAACGATAATTGGTTCGTCTACAACGTTTAATTGTCCAAAGACATATTCAGGTTCATAAACGGTTACTTCGTCACTCATACCATCCAAAATACCTTTGATATGATAGAGTAATTCTTTAACACCGTGACCTGTTACGGCCGAAATTGGAAATACTTTGATATCTTCTGTTTCAAAAGTTTCCTTTAGAAGGCGAACATTTTCATCGCCATACATGGCATCAATTTTATTGGCTACAATAATTTGGGGCTTTTTCATTAAGTTAGGGTTATAACTTTCTAGTTCCAAATTAATTTTCTTGATATCATCTATCGGATCACGGCCCTCAATACCAGCAGCATCTACAATATGTGCTAGGACCTTAGTTCTTTCAATGTGCTTTAAAAATTCATGACCAAGTCCAATACCTTCCGCAGCACCTTCGATAAGGCCAGGAATATCTGCAATAACAAAGCCTTCGCCGCCACCCATATCTACAACACCTAGGTTAGGGTTTAAGGTTGTAAAATGATAGTTAGCAATTTTAGGTGTTGCATTGGATACTCTTGCTAAAAAGGTTGATTTACCAACATTTGGGAAGCCTACAAGTCCTACATCTGCTATAGATTTAAGCTCTAGAGTGATAGTAAGTTCTTTACCAAGCCTGCCAGGTTGAGCATATTTAGGGATTTGCATGGTTGGTGTCGCGTAATGCTGATTACCTTTTCCACCTCGGCCACCTTTAAGTAAAACGATCGTTTGGTCCAGTTGGGCCATATCAATAATAACTTTACCCGTTTCAGCTTCTTTAATAATTGTGCCTCTTGGAACCTTAAGGACCAAATCGTGAGCATCTTTTCCGTGACAATTGTGACCCATACCAGGTTGTCCAGCATTCGCTTTGAAATTCTTTTTGTGTCTAAAATCATATAAGGTATTCATATCCTTATCGACAACAAAAATGATATCGCCACCATCACCGCCATCTCCACCATCTGGTCCACCATTTGGAATGTATTTTTCGCGTCTAAAGCTGATACAGCCATTTCCGCCATTCCCTGATTTAACATATATTTTTACTTCATCAACAAATATCATTCGGATCACATTCCTTATTTAAACTTCTCATTGGTGCTTCTTGATGAATTCGAAAATTCACCTGAATCACTAGTTAGTAAAAAACAAAACATCCATTAGATAAAAAAAGTTTCAAATGATAGACATTTGAAACTTTTATCTTCTAATACAATCATTTCATTATTATGCAATTGTTGAAAAAAATTATTCAGCTTTTGGATAAATTGAAACTTGTTTTTTGTCTCTGCCTTTTCTTTCGTACTTAACAATACCATCTGCTAATGCAAATAGAGTGTCATCGCCACCTCTACCAACATTGATCCCAGGATGAATCTTAGTACCACGTTGTCTGTATAATATATTTCCAGCTAAAACAAATTGACCGTCAGCTCTTTTAGCGCCTAATCTCTTAGACTCAGAGTCTCTACCGTTTCTAGTAGATCCAACTCCCTTTTTATGAGCAAATAATTGAAGGTTCATTAATAACATGGTTTACACCTCCTCGTTAATAATATCTATATAGTCATTGCCATATTGTTGTTCTATTCCTATTATGCCCAGTTTTAAGGCATTTAAGAGCAGTTCACTTTTTTCACTTACATTTGAAATGATTCGAAAACTAAGGAAACCTTCTTCTTCTCTCACGGTACAATCAAATTTATCGTTAGTAAAAGTTTCGATTGAATTCACTGTGTTGATGGCCAAAACGGATACAGAAGCACATACAATGTCCTTACCGAATTCCTCAAATTGAGCATGTCCACTGAATTCAAATCCTATTATTTTTTCACTATGCGTGAATATAGTCATCTGGATCATAACTAAGCGTTAATCTTTTCGATTGTAACTTCAGTGTATGGTTGTCTATGACCTTGCTTTTTGTGGTATGTGGTTTTAGGTTTGTATTTATAAATGATAATTTTCTTACCTTTACCTTCACCAGCTACTTTAGCAGTAACTGTAACACCAGCAAGATATGGACTTCCAACATTTACTTTACCATCTGCTGAAACCATTAAAACTTCGTCAAATGTAACTGTATCACCTTGTTCCACAGCTAACTTTTCGATTCTAACAACTTCACCTTCAGCTACTTTGTATTGTTTTCCACCTGTTGCGATTATAGCGTACATATAGGCACCTCCTTATTAAGACTCGCCGAAGCTTGGTGGCCCTGTTACAGGCACTTACACATATTGACCTATTCGTGCGGTTATACCGTCTTTTAGATTAACACAGTTGATTACATAAGTCAAGGAGAAATCGCTAAATTTCTCCTTGAGATAAACGTATTACTTTATTCTAATTTGCCAACGATTGGTAATTCTTTAAACACCTTTGGTCCATGAGGAGCTTTGTTGCATCTGTTCCAGCAACCATGCCATTGTGTTCACCGTTTTTCCATTCTTTCACAGCTGAAAGATCATAAACCACACCTTCGTAGGCTATATAAGGTGCCATACCGGATTTTCCATTGTATTTTGCAAGATCTTCTAAAGTGAAGATGACTTCTGCTTCACTTGTGGTCGCAGCCTCAGCTGTTGTAGTGGTTTCGGTCGATTCTTGATTTTCAGCAGTAGTGCTACTAACAGTGGTGGTAGCCTCCATTGTTGTCGCTTCAGGAGTTGACGCTTCAGTGGGTTCAGTTTTGCTGCTTCCACATCCTGCAAGAACTAAAACGAGTATTAAAATTGTTAATATTGAAAATATTTTTGTTTTCATATGAAGCACATCCTTTCAATTAATGATGAGTGGTTAAATAAGCCACGGGTACACATAATGAACTACGAATAAGACGACGACCACCAAGGACCAGATTCTATGGAAAATGATCCAATTTTTAAGAACCTTAGCACGACCAAGTATATATATGAGCAACATGACTAGAATACTTAAATACAGCAAAGTTCCGGTGTGTAACATGATTCTTCCAAGGGCTAAATAACCATGTATGGGTGCTGCGATGATTAATACAATCCCTAAAAACCGGTGGTATCTTTTTGAGAACTTCAATACTTTCTTTAAAAATGGATATTGTTTTCCATATTTTTTAAAGGCTACACGTGCTATAAATCCCAAAACTAAAAATCCTAAGACGACCATGAGGATATAACCAGATATTGCACCTAAGTTTCCCATATCTCCACCTCCGAAAACAAATATTTATAGAAACTAATAGTCATTTAATAATTATTATCTTATATCAGTTATATCACAGCCTCATAATAGAGTCAAAGAAATAGGCGTTAATTAATAAAAAAGCCATCCAATTGACACAATTGTCAATGGAGGGCTGAAGGGCAAACCTCTATCTTTCCATGCTATAAATATCCTCGGCTTTTTCATTGATAAAGGCGACAGTATCCTGCAAGCCAATATTATAAACGGAAGGACCAATTTTTTCTAAGAAGAAATCGAGAATTAAAGTAGCTGAGAGTATACCAAGATCCTCATCCCGTTCCTTTAGAAAATAGGATTGAATCTCACTAATAGCTCTATCTTTTTTATCTTTTGGCAGTTCTAGTTTAGACTTAATCTTGCTCATTTATCTTTACCTCTAAATTTTTGAATTTCTCATATAGGTTCTTGTCTGATTTTTTTCTTGTAATTTCAACAAGTCCTAAGGGTGTCATATCAATGACTGTTGTTTTAATGCGGTCTTGAAGGAATAAGGTAGCTAAAGTATCCAGCAAGATTTGCTTGTGCTCACTCACCTGCATATCTATAAAATCAATGATGATGATGCCTGATAAATTTCTTAAACGAATTTGACGTGCTATCTCATGTGCAGCTTCTAGGTTAATGTTAAAAACTGTTTCATCAAAGTTCTTTTTACTAGAGGATTTTGAGGAGTTAACATCAATAACCATTAATGCTTCAGTAGACTGAATAAATAAATTGGCACCTGAGTCGAGCCATACTTTTTCATTCAACGCTTTATCAATTTTTGCCTTAAATCCAAAGGCTTGGTAATGGGTATAATCCTTAAGCAACCTCAACTCAAAGTGAGTGGATAGTTGATCATAATAGTCTTCATTAAAATAATCCAATGCCTGTTGATAAAGCCCTTCATCGTCGAAAAGATAGGTGCTGATGTCGTTTTGATACAAATCCCTGATGAGTCGTAGGTAATTAGCGGGTTCCTTGTATATGCATTGAAAACAATTTCTAAAAGGACTAATTTGCTTTAAATGGTTAAAGGTAGAGATGAGCAATTCGCTTTCTCTTGTTAAATCCTCTTCACTCACCCCTTCAGCATTTGTCCGAATAATAAAACCGTAATCTTCAGTTATGAAAGGACTGAATACATCTTTTAAACGGCTGCGCTCATGGAAGTGTTTGATTTTTGAGGACAAACCAACAAAGCTTTTATGATAAGTAAGGACGCAGTAACGGCCAGTTAGACTGATTAAACTGGTAGCTGTTGCGGATTTTGCCTTGTGTTCATCCTTGGTGATTTGAACCAATAGTTCATCGCCAACCTTTGGGTAGGTATGAGAAGGTGTGTTGTTGGTATAAATAAAGTGTTGTCCTTCCTCCATTTGAAGAAAGACATCTTTTTCAAGTCCGATATCTACAAAAGTTGCACGAATGCCTTTTACGATGTTGGATACTTTACCGATATAAATATTCCCTACTAGGGAATGCGTGTCTGTTTTTTCAGGATGAAGCTCGATCAATTGATCTTTTTCATTGAGTAAAGCGCTGTATACCGTGTCATGATCTAAAGTTACTACAAATTTACCGCTCAAAAAAAATCACATCCCTATTCGTTAGTATTAAAAGACGGGCTTAATGGGAACCGATAAAGAAATCATCTTATGGTCTGAGTGATAGAGTTCTTCTCTATGTACTTTGAAATCAAAGGGATTATAGACAACACCAAGGTAATCACAAAAGGCTTGTAGAAAGGTATCTGGCTTAATGTTAAAGACACTGCCAGTGGCTAAGGTCATAATGATTTTATGCTCATCTAAAGTGTCTTTCACGGTAACACTGTAAATTCCTGGCTTAATATCAAGATCGCTCATGGTACCCTTTTTACTTTTTTTACGAATCATAATGGTCTCTTGCTTAGCAAATTCAGTGATTTGTTCTGTGGTGATGACTAGGCCATTTTGCTCAATCACATATTTAGAAGCGCTGACAGAAGCCATGGCCGCTGGTTCGGTATCATCTATTTCAATTGCACTTAAGATGACGAGTCCCTTAGGGCAGCACGCATTGACTTGTTCAATAATTTTTGATAATACCATAGGGCTTTCTAATTCTAAATCTAGGTACTCCCCTTCACTGGTTACCCCTACAGAAAGCGGTGCTGCAATAGAAAATACTTGTCTTGGACTAAAACCCCCAGTATAAGCAAGCGGAATATTAGCTTGCCTAAATATTTTTTGAAAGCAGCGCATAATATCGAGATGTCCAATAAACTTCACAGCACCCAATTTTGAAAATTTGAGTCTAACTCTCATAGCAAATACCTCCTTCAAACACTTGTGCACCACAAACACTACAAGATACAGAACAATTAGGTGTGATTTCTGCTGACAGTGCTTTGTCGTACTCATCTATTAAAAAGGCTTTGCTGACACCAATATCTATAAAATCCCAAGGGAGAAGTTCATCTTTTGAACGTGTTCTTGAGGCATAAAAAGCTGGATCAATCCCTGTTTTAACGAAGGCTGCTTCCCAAACATTGTATCTGAAATGTTCAGACCAAGCATCAAAAGTGGCACCCATCTGATAAGCCTCATAAATGACTTCTGAAACACGACGATCGCCTCTTGCTAAAACCCCTTCGAGTACGCTGGTTTTTGCATCATGGGAGGTGAATTTAATATTTTTTTTGTTAATCACACGATTCAAACGGTTTTGCTTTTCTTTAAACATTTCATAGGTATCTTGAGCCACCCATTGAAATGGCGTGAATGGTTTAGGCACAAAAAATCCAGTACTTGTAATAACTTGTACAGCAATTCTTCTCATTTCTTTTGGCATTTCATAATATCGTTCTACAATCTTTTGAGATAGAATAGCGATATCTTCCACATCTTCCATTGTTTCTGTAGGGAGTCCTAGCATGAAATAGAGCTTTACCCGATTCCAGCCGCCTTCAAAGGCATCTTTGGATCCGTTGAGAATGTCTTCTTCGGAGATGCCTTTATTAATGACATCACGGAGTCTTTGAGAACCAGCCTCAGGTGCAAAGGTTAAGCTGCTTTTTTTGATATCTTGAACTTTACTCATAAGCTCCAGTGAAAAGGCATCAATCCTTAATGAAGGCAAGGAAAGATTAACATGTTTTTCCTTACCCACTTGATCAATGATATGATCTGATAATTCTATAAGTGGTTTATAATCGCTTGAGCTTAATGAAACCAAAGAAATTTCATCGTGTCCCGTTTGATTAATCAGATCCACTGCTTGTCCTTTTAAGGTGTTCACATCTTTTTCTCTCACTGGACGGTATACAAAACCGGCTTGACAGAAGCGACAGCCTCTAATGCACCCTCTAAAGAGTTCAAGGACAACGCGATCGTGTACCACTTGTATAAAGGGAACAATTGGTTTTGCTGGGAATGAAGAATTTGATAAGTCCATAACCAGGTTCTTCGTAATCTTTTCTTTTGCATTTTTATGATTGGATTTAAATGAAGCGAGGGTCCCATCTTCGTTGTAAGTAACATCGTATAAGTGGGGTACATAAATACCCTCTATGGTTGCAACCGTTTCTAAAATAGTCTTGCGGTCCTTGCCTTCTGCCTTCATAGACTTATAAAGGTCGAGAACTTCATTTAATTTAACTTCCCCTTCACCTATGTAAAAGAAATCAATAAAATCAGCTATGGGCTCAGGATTATAAGTACAAGGGCCACCAGCGATGATTAGGGGATCTTCTTCTCTTCTATCTTTTGAAAACAGAGAAGAAGGGCCACCAGCGATGATTAGGGGATCTTCTTCTCTTCTATCTTTTGAAAACAGAGGTATTTTAGCTAAGTCTAGCGTTCTTAAAATATTGGTATAACACAGTTCAAATTGAACCGTAAAACCGATGAAATCAAAGTCCTTAAGTTCATCTTGGGATTCCAAAGCAAAAAGCGCTATATCTTT
>CAZJIO010000011.1:9259-9561 GCA_964546035.1 uncultured Eubacteriales bacterium
GATTTTATCAAGGTCTACCCAAGGTGAAAAAACACGTTCACAATAGGTATCCTCTCTTTTGTTTAAAAAATCATAAAGGATAGATAAACCCAAGTGACTCATGCCTATTTCATAGACATCCGGAAAACACAGGGCAAATCTAATATCTATTGTACGCGTATCTTTGTAGATACAATTCATTTCATTACCAATATACCTTGCAGGTTTATCAACACTAAGCAAGATTTCATCGCTGAGTTTTAATTCGTTCATCATTTTCTCCTTAGTTAATATACCCTAATATCATAAACCATTTTAAAGTT
>CAZJIO010000011.1:9579-10845 GCA_964546035.1 uncultured Eubacteriales bacterium
AAAGTTGATAACAACCCTCAATTTAAGGCATCACTGGTATCCTCAGTAGCTTCTGTCGTCTGGTTAATGGCGTCTTTAGCGTCATTTTGATCAAAGAAAAAGATTTTATCTCTGATACCACTGAGGTCTTCATTATGATACACACCACTATAGATGCTGTCAACATTAAAGTTACCAACACTTAAATCGTATTTTTTCATGAGCAAAATGACCAATAAAAGTCCCATAGAAACAAAGAGTTTAATATTAAAGGAGGTGGGTAGTTCTTGAGTGCTTTTTCGCTTACTGGGCTGTTTTTTATTGACTTTGCGTCGGTTTTGCAAACTATTCATGAGGATCATCCTTTATATAAAATGTGTGATGGATGCTGGTGCCTTAGGAACCACCCGTCCCTTTTGGCACCAGAATCAGTATCAGTATCAGTTTCAAACGAATAGTGGCTCAAAATCCTTCAAATTGAACGTCATACATTTCCAAGAAATAATTAAGTTGGATTAAATATGCCACAAATTGTGTGCCTTTCATTAATTGTCCAAACCAAGGTGTTTGAAATAAGTTAAGATCTTCTTTGATTAGATTATTCACAGCATTCACGTTGATTAGACGACGTAGAGGCGAATTTTCTTTGCTCATGATATCTTGAATGAGTTTAACCAGTAAACTGTTGTATTTAGGGTTGTAAGTTTTTGGATAAGGTGATTTCTTTCTGTTGACAACATCGTTAGGTAAATGCGGCTTAAGTGCGGCGCGAAGCAGTCCTTTTTCAATGTTATCCAAGTATTTAAGAGACCATGGAATATTATAGGTGTAATCTATGATGCGATGATCTGCAAAAGGGACTCTCACTTCTAAACCATTATACATACTCATACGGTCTTTACGCGTTAAGAGGGTTACCATAAACCATTTATAATTCAGATAGGTGAGTCTTCTAATACCTCGATCATAGGCATCCTCATGTTCTAAATAATCAATGTCTTGTATGGATTTTTGATACTCCGCATGGGCAAATTCATCCAACTTTAATCGAGATAAATCCTCAGATAAAAAGGATTTTCTAACATCCATATGTTTGTTCCAAGGAAAGCCATCATAATGGATATCCGTAAAATTTCGGTACCAAGGATACCCACCGAAGATTTCATCTGCACATTCACCAGATAGTGCAACGGTATGCTGCTTCTTAACTTCTTTACAAAAAAGAAGCAAAGAGGAATCTATATCAGCCATACCAGGGTAATCATTGGCCTTAGTCGCATCCCAAAG
>CAZJIO010000011.1:10878-11104 GCA_964546035.1 uncultured Eubacteriales bacterium
CATTACCCACTTCGGCGCGCTTGTGTTGAGATTTTATATGTTTACTAACCCGATCTACCCAGGCACTATCGTTACTCGGTTGATAGGCATCACCTGTAAAATAACGATCATTGTCTTCATAATCGATGGAATAAGTCGTTAAGCTTGGTTTATTATGTACGCTCAGATATTGGGATGCAATGGATGAAATACCGCTAGAATCCAAGCCTCCTGATAAGAAAGTACA
>CAZJIO010000011.1:11125-15347 GCA_964546035.1 uncultured Eubacteriales bacterium
AGAAACCAATTGCCTGGTAATGGCATCTTCCACTAAATATCTCACTTGTTCAATGGTGGCACCTTTATTATCCCTGTGATCGGCTGTTAGAGGTTTCCAGTACATTTTACGGTAGAATTTTGATTCAGTTCTATAGATGGTCTCTGCAGGCTTTACTTCAAAGATATTTTTAAATAAGCCACTGCCTAACACACGACTCGGTCCCAAGCTAAATAATTCTAATAAACTGGTTTCATTAAAAATTGGTTTCACCATAGGATGTTTGAGCAATGCTTTAATTTCAGAACCAAAAATAAAATAACCATTAACATTGGTATAAAACAAGGGTTTTACACCAACCCGATCACGGGCTAAAAAGAGTGATTTTGACATGCTTTCCCAAACTGCAAAAGCAAATATCCCGTTCATATGATGAACACAACTTTCTCCCCACTCAACATATGCTTTTAAGACGACCTCTGTATCACAGTGGGTGTCAAAAGCATAGCCTTTATCCAATAACATACCTTTTATCTCGTTTGCATTATACAATTCACCGTTATAGATCAACGTATATTCATAGGGTCCTTTTCTAAAGGCCATAGGTTGTTTGCCATGGACGGGGTCTATAACTGAGAGTCTCCTATGACCCAAAAGCACATTTTCATCGTAAAAATAGCCATAATCATCTGGACCTCTGTGCATTATGGCATCTGTCATTTTATGGATGGTTTCTTTTTCAAGGATCAAGTTGCTATCATATTTAATGATGCCTGTAAAGCCACACATATGTTACCTCCCTAATTAGTCTAGTACTATGATTATATGCCTCAATCTCGTATTTATTACTTGATGAATAGGGATAAGTATGTTAGGATAATGAGTAAATCTGAGCTTTTTAGTTTAATTTTAGGGGAAAATATTAGGAGGAACAACATGAGAAGTGCTTATGATGTTTTATTAGAAAGAGGCTTTATTCAGCAAACAACCCATGAAGATGAAATCATTGATTTATTTAAAAAGGAAAAGATTACCTTTTATATAGGTTTTGACCCAACAGCGGATAGTTTAACGGCAGGTCATTTCTTAACCGTTATGGCTATGGCTCATATGCAACAAGCAGGACATCGCCCTATTGTTTTAATTGGTGGCGGTACAACAATGGTTGGTGATCCAACTGGTAAGTCCGATATGCGTAAGATGATGACAAAAGAAATCATTCAGAGTAACGCAGAAAGCTTCAAAAGGCAATTGTCAAAGTTTATTGATTTTTCTGATGGTAAAGCCATTATGGCCAATAATGCAGATTGGTTACTGAATTTAAATTATGTAGAATTTATTCGTGAAATTGGGGTTCATTTTTCATCAACATATAGTTAAATTCTAAAAAAGTCAGCCCTTTCTCAAATCGTATGTTAACGGCTGATTGCTACAAGACCCGATTTGAGAAAGGGCTGACTTTTTTAGAATTTAACTATATGTTGATGCAGTCCTATGACTTCTTAGAACTCAATAAACAATACGGTTGTACGATGCAACTTGGCGGAAATGACCAATGGTCCAATATCCTAGGTGGTGTTGAACTCATTAGACGTAAAGAAAACAAGCCTGCATTTGGAATGACCTTTACCCTTCTTACAACCAGTGACGGTAAAAAAATGGGTAAAACAGAAAAAGGTGCTGTTTGGTTAGACCCAGAAAAAACCTCACCCTATGAATTTTATCAATATTGGAGAAACACTGAGGATGTGAAGGTTGGAGAATGTTTAGGACTACTCACCTTTTTACCGATTGAAGAAGTGAGACGCTTGAGCGCTCTTGAAGGTTCGGAAATTAACGCGGCTAAAGAAGTATTAGCCTTTGAGATTACTAAGATTGTACATGGCGAAGAAGTGGCTTTAAAGGCTCAAGAAGCGGCTAGAGCATTGTTTTCTGGCGGTGGTGCGGGTGGTTCCATACCGACAACAGAACTGACAAAAGTTGAGTTAGGCGAAGGCATGGATCTCATCACCTTGTTACAAAAGGCAGAGCTCATCCCTACCCGTTCAGAAGGCAGAAGACTCATTCAGCAAGGCGGGGTTAAGTTAAATGACACCATCGAAACGGATGTCAATAAAACAATTCAAGTTTCTGACTTTTTGGAAAATGAACTGATGATCAAAAAAGGGAAAAAAGGCTTTCATAGAATTCAACTGATTGATTAAAAAATAAAAGGCTAGCATGTAGATGCTAGTCTTTTATTTTAGCCACGACCCTTACAAGTGAAGCTTCTGCTCTTAATTTTAATGGAAAGGCTATAATTTCAAAGTTTTGAACATCGAGTAATTGTTCAAAGTGCGTCGCATTTTCAACGATGAAAATCTCTTGCTCCAATAATAGTTTATGGATCGCATAAGGCGCATGATCAGGTGAGGGCGTATCGAGGCAAATCATTTTTATGTTTTTTCTTATAAAGAATTCTGCCAAGGTGTCATCCATAACGGGATGATTATGATAATATGCCTTTTCTCTAAAACAAGAATCATGTCCGGTATACAAGAGTACGATGGATTGTTCTTTTACCTGCTCTTCATAGTCGGGCTGATATGTCATCACTCCCTGCCCTCTAACATCAAGCAAACACCCGTGCCCTATAAAACGGTCTAGGGTATATTCGGAAACATAGGTATCGTTTGAAACGAGATGCATGGGAACATCGATGTGGGTCCCAACATGAAGATTGGTATGAAGTGTGTAAAGGTTATACCCATCTACTTCTAAAGACTTAGTTGGGAATAATCTTGCACTTTCATCCCCTCCATAAACTGGCATATGATCCGTGAACTCCTGGGTTAAATCAATTAATTGATACATCTTTTACCTCCAAAAATAAAAAAACCTTTAATCAGATTAAAGGTTAATGTCCATTTAAGTAAAACATTAAAAAAACATTTAGGACGATTACAAGTGTAATAAAAAGAATGCTCTCTTTTTTAGTGGTAAATAATTCCTTTTTACACCCGATTTGAAAGAGAAAATCATCGTCTTGACTTTCTTCATTCATGGCACTTTGATTAAGTTCATTTATTGAACGCTTCATAGTTTCCCCCTATTATTTACTGCCCCGTTAAATTATTGCTTTATCTCTGTTTATATTTCTATTCTACTGTATATTTGAAATAAATACAAGTCCCAACGTCAAAAGAACTTGGTAAAATTTTGGAGGAAAAAGACTTTATTTAAGCGGCAAACTCACAATAAAATGGGCACCTTCCCCGATTTCACTTATTAAGTCAATTTGTCCATGATGGGCCTCAACGATTGATTTTACGATGGCGAGACCGATACCAGAACCACCTGTTTCTCGGGTTCTAGAATGATCTGTTCGATAAAGTCTTTCGAAAATAAGGGCCTGTTCAAATTTTGAAATACCTATGCCATTATCAATGATATGAATATCCAAGGCTTGGTTGGATTGGGTCGTTGATAGTTGAATATGACCACCATCAGGGGTGAATTTCAGGGCATTTGAAAAGAGATTAATTAATACCTGAGTAATTTTATCAGGATCTGCGTAGAGGATACAAGAATTCATATGAACCTCAACTGTTATATTTCTTAAGGTATACTCCGTTTCAAAGTTAGTTACAGTTCGTTGCAGCAAGGTTACAATATCAAAATCTGATTTATTGAGCATCAGATTATCACTATCAATTTGTGTCAATTGCTCTAAATCACCGACCATTTTATTGATTCGAATGATTTCTTCATGGCAACTCCCAAGTCGTTCTTTACTCGGCTCCCAGATACCGTCCATCATGGCCTCTAAATGACTTTGCAATGTGGCAAGGGGGGTTCTAAGTTCATGGGAAACATCAGAAGTCAGTCTTTTCCTCAGTTGATTTTGTTGTTCAAGACTTTCAGCCAATTGATTGATGGCGCTAGATAACTGATCAATTTCCTTAGTCGTGGATTTTAGTGAAAGTCGATCTGTGTAGAATCCTTTTGAAATCAATTGTGCCGAACTAACCGCTTTGATGATGGGTCTACTGAGCTTTTTAGCCATGAGACTACCCAGCATTATCGAGAAAATAAGTGAGATTATACCAATCACACCAATGAATTTATTTAAAGTAGATATGAATGTCAGATCCGTATCATTTAAATAATAGGGTCCATAAACGCCAATAATCGCTTCGCCAATGACTTTATTATCCACTTGAATTGGATAGGGGATTTCTTCATAGGCACCACGAAAAAAAGG
>CAZJIO010000011.1:15421-16891 GCA_964546035.1 uncultured Eubacteriales bacterium
CCGTTGTTATGGGTATTAGCATCCCAAATAATGAAGCCCCTTTGATCCACTATTTTCATGATAATACCACTTTCCAAAGCATTAACACCAATGACCGCTACCACTTCACTGTTCCACCCCTGATAATGGATATATTGGGCAGATAAAGTGTTGGCGATATCTTTGTTTTTTTGTTCTTGTTTAGTCGTAACATAATCTGAAAAATACTTTTCAAGAAAAAGATTCGCGCAAACAGTCAATAAAAAAATACTCACTAAAGTAACTAAAATATATGATAAAGTCAATTTTGCTTTTAAGCTGTATTTCATTGGTTCACCCCCTATTGTTAAAGCGATAACCAACACCAAATACCGTGATAATATACTCAGGGTTTTTAGGATCTGTTTCGATTTTTTGACGCAGATTTTTTATATGTGAATCGATGGCCCTATCAAAACCATCAAAATCATCACCAAGGACTAAAGTAATCAATTCATCACGGGTAAATGTCTTATTGGAACACTTAATCATGGTGATCAATAATTCATATTCATTAGGGGTTAACTTAACGATATGCCCTTCTTTAAGCACCTCATGTTTGGAAAGATGAATAACCAAATCATTGTTTTTAAAGGATAAAATATTGGCTAAATGACCGAGATCTCCAGTTCTTCGCAGGACCGCTTGAATGCGCGCAACCAGTTGCTTAGGACTAAATGGCTTGGTCATATAATCATCTGCACCCAGGTCCAAACCATTTAAGATATCCGTTTCTGCTACCTTTGCCGTCAGCATGATAATGGGTGTTCTTGAGGTCTGACGAATCCTTTTACATATTTCTTCGCCACTCATATCGGGTAGCATCAAGTCTAAAACGATTAAACTGGGTGCCTCCTGCTCAAAAACTCTGAGCGCATCGCTGCCGTTATAAGCTTTCAGAGCTTCATAACCACTATGTCTCAAATAAGAAGCAATAACTTCAACAATTTTAATCTCATCATCAATAATGAGTATTTTTTTATCTTTCTCCATAGGATTACCCCTTCATCAAGTGTTAAAATGTTTGACCATATTGCGATATAACATTTGCTTCATAAACGCTGTAAACATCTTTTAATTGTTCTAAGTCCAATGCATTAAGATCCATGACAGTTGCTATGTAGCCATAATGTATACCCGTAAAACACTGAAATGAAAAATCTTCCTTAGGCGTCATTGGGATGATGTTATCACCTTCAATGAGTTCACGAGTGATCTGCTCATTTGACAAAACCAGCTGATGATTACAATAGTCTAACCCTTGAACGAAAAAATTGATCTCAATAGGAATATCCTTTTGTACGACAACTAAAGGTGTTATAAATCCATTTTCATTCACGATTATGGTAACCATTTGTATGCCATCTACGATTGTGGCATAAACGATATCACCCTCTTCAAGGTTATTAAAGCCTTGTGTATCGGCTTCTTCATAGCCATCTAGTTCAGCGA
>CAZJIO010000011.1:16901-19641 GCA_964546035.1 uncultured Eubacteriales bacterium
TGAGAACGGATTGCTGTAAGTCATCAAAAGGTAAGCTGTAGGTATAATCATCAATCGATGAACCCTTTTCAGTCGTTAATTGAGAAGGCTTTAGTTTATTTGAAATAAAAGTGATACTTAATAAAATGATAAAAAGACCACAAGTAGTGATCATAAGTTTTATAATCTTCGAATTCATTTTTTGCCTCCATCACATTGTCATTTAGCATAGCACTTGAATATGTAGATTTCATGTAGAGCGACTATGGCCTATATATTTTAACACAAAATACGCCTTGTCGTCTAATGAATCCTTTTTTCTCACTGAATGATAATTTTAATACGATTGATTTGAGCATCTTCAGTTCCTGACAACATACTCCTTTCATGTTTCAGAAATTGTATATGTTGAATCATTTTTTCAGTAATGCGTTCACCCGGTGAAACAATAGGGATGCCTGGTGGATAGGCCATAACATTTTCACCACATATTTTACCGATGGAATCTTCAAGCATAACTGAAATTTTCTTGGAATAAAAGGCTTCCCTCGGTGAAATGACGACCTCAGGATTTTGCAAATCAAGTTCGGAAAGAATCATATGATCCGTTTTATATTTAGAACTGATTTCTTTTAGAGCAGCAATTAAGGCATGCATCATCTCTAGGGTGTCTCCAATGGCAAGTACGGCTAGTATGCAATGGGTGTCACCAAATTCCATCTGAATTTTATAATCATCTCTTAAAATGTCATAAACATGTAGGCCAGATAATCCAATACCAGACACCTTAATGATTAACTTTGTTTTATCATAATCAAAAATACCAGGTTTACCGATGGAATCAGAAGTGAATACGCTTAACCCTTCTATTTTACTGATTTCATTACGACCAAATTCTGCAATTTCAATTACTTTCTCATAGGTGGTTGCACCATTTTCAATTAAGTTCTTTCTAGCAACATCTAAACTACCCATGAGCAAGTAGGAGGCGCTTGTTGTTTGAGCCAGATTCAAAATCGTTTTTACTTTTTCTTTTGTGACAAAGTGTTCATTGACTAAGAGCACGGAGCTTTGGGTGAGTGATCCACAGGTTTTATGCAAACTAGCAGCGGATAGATCCGCCCCCGCTTTCATTGCAGAAATTGGAAATTGTGTGTTAAATGGAAAGTGTGCCCCATGAGCTTCATCAGCAAGGACCGCCATGTTATGAGAATGGGCTATTTTGACAATCTCTTTAATGTCTGATGCTACGCCATAATAGGTGGGATTGATGATTAAGATGGCTTTTGCATCTGGGTTTTCTAGTATGGCTTTTTTTGCAACTTCATAGGTCACACCTAAAGCAATCCATAGTTCATGATCAATTTCTGGCTGCATATACACAGGAATTGCGCCAACTAGGATTAAGGCACTTATGACAGATTTATGAACGTTTCTTGGGATAATGATTTTATCGCCTGGATTACATATACTCATAATCATACTTTGTACGCCTTGAGTCGTTCCGTTGACAAGAAAAAAGGCATAGTCCGCATCTAATGCTTCAGCCATTAGTAGTTCTGCTTCTTGAATCACACCAATAGGATTTACCATATTATCAAGAGGCTTTGAGGAATTTGCGTCTAAACGAATGAGTTCTTCACCAAAATTTTTGGCCACATTCGTATGAGGGTTTCGCTTATGGCCAGGTACATCATAAAAAACTGTACCACTGTCTCTAACAGCTTTAATCGCTGTCCATAAAGGGGTTTCGCTTTGGTCTCTTTTCGTTATTTCTGTCATTGTTTTACTCCTATTCATTAATAAATAGTAAAAAAAAAGGCCTATTACTTAATAGTAATATGCCTCTTTTGAAACAATTTAACTCAAGGATTTCAAAACTTCAAGAAGATACTGCCAAGTTCTTTGAGTGGATGAAATGGATAATCGCTCATCTGGTGAATGTACATCAAAAAGATTAGGTCCAAAGGAAACCGCCTCTAAATGAGGTAATTTCTCAAGGAAGACACCTGATTCAAGTCCTGCATGTATCCCTTTAACAAGGGGTCTTTTACCATATATTTCTTCATATTTATTAATGCAAAGTTGCAGTAACTGAGAATCTGCTTTTAAAGGCCATTCTGGATAGTTTTTAGTTTCTGTACAAGTAGCCCCTACTTGATCTGCAAAGAGCATCAATTGTTTGACCATACGGTGCTTCTTAGATCTGATTGAACTTCTAGCAGCAAATTCAAAGGTTAATATATCCTTATCAAGGTATAATCTGCCTAAATTAATAGAGCTTTCTACAAGACCGGGTATTTCTGGTGTCATAGATTGAATACCATTTGGCATGGTCATTAATAAGAAAATAATGTGAGCTGTTCTTTGTTTAGTAAGGACTTCAACTGTTCCTTGACCAGCGCTGATTTCTGTTAATACGTTGATGTCAGGATCTGCGGTTTTGAATTCATTTATAATCTCAGCTAAAAAATGTGCTAAAACGGTATCAAAAATCACCATCTGACTTTTCTTGATATAAACTGTGGCAAAACTTTCTCTTGGGATAACATTATCCTTAGCACCACCATAAACGGTCACTAAATTTAGATCAAGAGCCTCATTCAGTTTACATAACAATATTCCTGTTAACAAGGTTGCGTTGGCACGATTTTTATCAATCTCCATGCCTGAATGACCACCTTTTAAACCACGGGTGTTGATTTGGATTTTATTGTACTCAGTGACATCTAGTGGGTCATATTGTAGCGGCAATTGAAAA
>CAZJIO010000011.1:19675-20996 GCA_964546035.1 uncultured Eubacteriales bacterium
CGGCACAGCTGACGACAATTTCACCCTCTTCTTCTGAATCAAGATTGATAAAATATTTCCCTTTTAAAGTGGAGACATCCATCGATAACGCGCCTGTTAGTCCTACTTCTTCATCTGTCGTAACAACAATTTCAAGGGCTGGATGTGGGATATGGTCTGCGTCTAATAGGGCTAAAGCATAGGCAATAGCAATGCCATTATCTCCTCCTAAAGTGGTATCTTTTGCTTTTAAAAAATCACCGTCTATGATGAGTTGAAGGGGATCTGTATCAAAATTATGAAGGGTTCCTTCGTTTTTCTCTGTTACCATGTCCATATGACCTTGTATAATAACAGCGGGAACATGTTCATACCCTTTTGTAGCCGCTTTTTTAATGATGATGTTCAAATATTCATCTTGAATCACATCTAAGCCCCGTTCAATAGCAAAATTTTTCAAATAATCACTAATGGCCTGTTCTTTGCCTGATGCTCTTGGAATGTTGCTAATTTCTGAAAAATAGTAAAATACTTGATCTTTTTTTAGATCGTCTAATTGATTAATCATGGTTCCACCTCTTTATTCTAGTATCTCTAATTTTTAAAACTATGAATCGGCGCTGGAATACGTCCGGTTCTATTAATAAATGCACTACAATCAAATTGATTAACGTTCATGATCGGTGCATACCCTAATAGACCACCAAACTCTGCTACATCACCGACATCTTTTCCAACAACCGGAATGATTCTAACGGCTGTGGTTTTTTGATTGATCATACCTATTGCCATTTCATCTGCGATAATGCCAGAAATGGTAGAAGCACTTGTTTTACCTGGGATTGCAACCATATCGAGTCCAACAGAACAAACACACGACATCGCTTCTAACTTTTCAATGGTTAATGCGCCAGCTAGGACGGCATTGATCATGCCTTGATCCTCACTAACAGGAATAAAGGCACCACTGAGGCCTCCAACATATGAGGAGGCCATTACCCCACCTTTTTTTACATTGTCATTTAAAAGGGCAAGTGCTGCTGTTGTACCGGGTGCTCCAGCATACTCAAGTCCCATCTCACAAAGAATATCAGCAATACTATCTCCAATAGCAGGTGTTGGAGCCAAAGACAAATCAATGATGCCAAAGGGAACACCGAGTCTGGCTGATGCCTCTTGAGCAACGAGTTGACCAACCCGTGTGATTTTAAATGCCGTTCTTTTAATGGTTTCACACAACACTTCAAAATTAGCGCCTCTACAGTTCTCTAGTGCTTTTTTTACCACACCAGGCCCACTAACGCCTACATTGATAACGACATCGTATTCACTGACACCATGG
>CAZJIO010000011.1:21021-21565 GCA_964546035.1 uncultured Eubacteriales bacterium
ATAAAAGGGTTATCATCAGGAGCATTACAGAATACGACGAACTTTGCGCATCCAATAGAATCTTTATCTCGGGTCAAAAAAGCAGTTTCTTTGATGATTTCACCCACTAATTTAACAGCATCCATATTGATCCCCGTTTTAGTAGATCCTACATTGACAGAGCTGCATACATGATCTGTTATGGACAAAGCTTCAGGTATAGAACGAATCAGTCTTTCTTCACTTGGGGTCATTCCTTTATGAACAAGTGCCGAAAAGCCACCAATAAAGTTGACACCTACCGCTTTAGCTGCCCTGTCTAAGGTTTGTGCTATAGAAACATAACTCTGAGCGTGTGTAGCAGCTGCAGCAAGTCCAATTGGGGTAACAGAAATACGTTTGTTGACAATTGGGATGCCATATTGTTTAGAAATATCTTCACCTGTCTTTACCAAGTGTTCTGCTTTTTTAGTGATTTTATCATAAATATTTTTGTTAAAGGTATCTAAGTTAGAGGATGCGCAATCCAATAAGTTGATACCCATAGTTATGGTCCTTACATCTA
>CAZJIO010000011.1:21589-24003 GCA_964546035.1 uncultured Eubacteriales bacterium
ATCTAAGTTTTCATTTAAAATCATATTGTTTGTTTCGTTAACTTCATATAAATTAATCATGGGGTCCTTCCTCTCTTAGCTTTCATCAAAATGTACAAGCTAGATTCTGTGCATTTTTGTAAATATATCTTCATGTTGTAGTAAAATAACAACACCGATTTCTCTGCCAAGTGCAGATAATTCATCAACAAGATCCCCAAAATTTAAGGTTGATCCTGATAAGTTAACCAACATCATCATATTGAAATAATCTTGTACGATAGATTGGTTGATATCTAATATATTAATCTGATGATTGGCTAAATATGTGCAAACCTTTGCGATAATACCTACCGTATCTTTACCAACGACTGTTATAATTCCCTTAACCATTTTGTGCCTCCATAATGTTAATATTAAATAAAATCTGTTATATGACCAGTAGCTCAGAATTTTGGTCTCTTTTTGCTACTGATACCATTAAATCAGTGGTATAAATACCCATGCTTTCAGCAAACAATTCGCATTTGACAGATTCATAGGCTAAATCCGGGAAATTGTTTTCTTTACTGAGGTGGCCTAAAACCACATATTTTAAATCCTTATGAAGCAACTCAGAAATAAGTCTTCCTGTAGCTTCATTGGATAAATGTCCTAAATCACTTAAAATACGTTGCTTTAGAAAATAAGGATAACTGCCAACTTCCAACATTTTTATGTCATGATTGGCTTCAATAAATAGTATATTTGAATCTTTTAGCTGTTCTTTTATGTAGTTGTCATAACAACCTAAATCTGTAACAACACTTATTTTTTTATCTTTTTTTGTAAAGGTATAACAAACAGGATCAATGGCGTCATGGGAGGTTCTGAAGGGGTTAATGGAAATTTCGTTTAAAGAAAATCCATAATCAGGGGTCACTTCTCTAAAGAGACCTTCATCTATTTTACCCAAGCTAGATGTTTTTAATAATTCTCTCCATGTGGTTTTAGTAGCAAAAATAGGCGTTTTATAACGCCTAGCCATTACACCCAACCCTTTGATGTGATCAGAGTGTTCATGTGTGATGAGAATACCATTCAGTTCATGGGGATTAACACCTATATCTAATAAACCTTGTTCCACACGTTTACCACTTACGCCAACATCTATAAGTAAGTGTGTTGTTTCGTCACCTACATAAATACAATTACCACTACTGCCACTTGCTAAGCTGCAAATACGCATCATTTATTACGGTCCACCTTTATGCTTTGTTTTAATGACTACTGATGAACATCTGTGAGCTCAAGAGAATCAACTGTAATTCTACCTCTACCATTCTTTTTGGCATGATACATGGCGTTATCAGCTCTATTGAGCAAACCATCAGCATCATCATAAAAGTCAGGATATGCTGTAATCCCGATGCTGATGTTAATGTAAACAAGTTCATCTTTGTTGTAATACAAGGGTTCTTTTTTTAATTCAGAATGCATTTTCTCCATAATATCAATCGTCTCTGAAAGACTGACATTTGGTAGAACAACAACAAACTCTTCGCCACCATATCTACCTGCAAATCCACCATGCTTAACCGCATATTTATTCGCGAATCGTGCAGCCATTTTAATGGCTTCGTCACCAAAGAGGTGACCAAAGTTGTCGTTAACTGTTTTAAACTTATCGATATCAAATAAAGAAACAGAAAGAACCCCTTTTGCTTCTTTAACCTGTGAGAGTGCGCGATTTAAGTTAATTTGAAGATGTCGTCTATTATATATACCTGTGAGACCATCTTTAGATGCAATGTCTTCCATCTTTGTATAAAGACTTGCGTTGTTTACTGCAATATTAATTTGCGTGGCAATACTTTCAAAAAACTGGATGTTGTTTTCAACAAAAAAACCTTTAGAGGCATGCTCGGAAATCATTAATCCATAAATTGAATTATTTCTAATCAGCGGCATAATGAGTATAGAGCCTACGTGTCGGCTTACTATGAAAGGATAATCCACTAGGTTCACCTGGCTATTCATATGGACGTTTTTATTGATAAAGTAAGGCGTCAATAAATTATTTTCTAGGGCAAGTTTGAGTTCTTGTATCACTTGCACCACAGAAAAGCTTGATTTTGATTTAAAGTAATACTGTTCATTTTCCACATCATGAATAATGAGGGAGCAAGTATCAACCCCAACTGCGCCGATAATCGCGTCTGTAACCAGATCCATTAAAGCATCAATTTCCAGTGTGGAACTTATGTACCTGAGCAATTCATTTTGTATATATATTTCAGAGGTGATTCTGTTCAATTCTTTATTTGTTTGTTCTAGTTGGAAC
This sequence comes from uncultured Eubacteriales bacterium, assembly GCA_964546035.1. Classification (GTDB taxonomy): domain Bacteria; phylum Bacillota; class Clostridia; order Lachnospirales; family Vallitaleaceae; genus CAZJIO01. The sequence goes on from CAZJIO010000011.1 coordinate 23,892, forward strand.
TTTTGTTCAGCCATTTGTCCATTAACAGCTTGAACCTTGTCTTGAGCAGCCTGTAGCGCGTGATTAGCATTTTGGCTGATTTCCCAAAGTTGAACTTGTTCCATTATTTTAT
>CAZJIO010000011.1:24020-25887 GCA_964546035.1 uncultured Eubacteriales bacterium
TTATTTTATCACGCATTTCATTGCTTTTGATATCTACAATGATAAAAATACCATATAAAGAGACTAAGTATTGAGTAATAAAAAACAAATTGTCTCGTTGTATAAATGTATCTTTTAAATAAAAATACGAACTGATGATTAAAGGCCCAAAAGCTATTAATATCATCCAAAATTTCACATATTGAAGTTCTTCAGAATAAATCAAGATCATTTCCAAGCATATTAGAACATAAAAAACAGCTGCAATGCCCTGGAAATATAGGCTTCCACTGTAAAAAAACAATCCTAGTGCAATGAGATTGATACATTTTATTGCAATGAAAAAATAATGTTTCTGAAAAAAACGTAGCCAATAAAGGATGAAATTAAATAAGCTTAATGCCATCATCATAAAAAAGCATATGAGCATCATCTGAGGTTTTTCTTCCTCTATAATAAAATAAAAAAGCATATAGACAGTCATGATACATAAGCTATAAAAATATATGATGACAAATTTTTTATCGTACTGAAGAATCCTTTCCATGCTTACTCTCCTAACTTTAATTAATGGGCATCACTCCAAAATACGTTAATAACATCGCCATCCTGAATAGGATCCATATAGTTGGCCTTTTGATGGTTGATTTCACATACAACTATACCATTGGGATGACTTAAATCAAAGGTAAAGTGATCAAATATATCTACAAAAACATACTCTTTTTTATGATTCATTTTTACAACTTGTCCATTTACAATAACATGAATGGTTATAGGCGTCGCTTCATTACTCTTTGAAGACACTAATGTTTCTACAAAGTGTACGATATCATTGTTATTAATCGGGGTATCGATGGGCATTTCAACGCCATTAATACTGATTTTTTCACCCTTATATATCATATCGTATTGATTGATGATTTCAATGAGGGTCGGATTTAAAGTTGTTATCCGGTCGCCAGAATTTAGATCATAATTGAGAGCGGCTATGATATCATTGAGGACTAAAAGCGGTCTGAAGGTGTAGCCAGAATTGTTAATGTGAATATGTAATTCTTGGAGTTGATCCCATAATTGTTTGGTGGAAAGTGCTGCATCTTTACCTTTTTTTGCAGGAATAATCGTAATGTAATCATTCATCACCACTCGATCATTCAGGCTAGCAGAAACATTATTAATGCTTATTTGTGCAGGCTCGCCTACCTCACCTTTTATGGTTTTTTCCAATTGATTAAAGGTAAAAGTTAAATCAGATCCTCTTCTTGCAATTAGGTGTTTCGGATTAACCCCTTTGAATGCGGCTATATCCATAACTGTAAGGTTATTGGTATCAAATACCTTGACAGGCTCATCATTGAAAAATACTTGCATAAATTCTCTTTTATGGCCTTCTAATCCACTAAAGCAAATGCCCAAAGGCGTTACCAGTTCTGGACTTTTTTTAGTACCGGTTTCAAAATTGACAGAATCCAGTACGGTCTTGCCCCTAAGTGCAACACGGTCAAATGGAATATTTAAAAATCCTGCTAACATATCAGTAAAATGGTTAAGTTGCCCTCCGCCACCTACTAAAAAAACAGCATTTGTAGCGTGATCGCCATTTAATTCAATTATTTTTTGCGCGATTTTTTGTGCTAAATTTTCTACAGTGGGTTTGATCTGAGCATCCACCTCTTCGGGTGTTACTTTGTGAGCAACGCCCATGATGTCTTTATAGGAGATGGTTTTACTCTTACCAGAAGCTTTAATCTTGATGGTTTCTGCGGTTTTAAAATCAACCAGATACTTGTGAAGGATGGTTTCTGTTATTTCATCACCTGCAAAAGGTATCATACCATATGCGATAATACTTCCTTCTTTGGTAATGGCAATATCCGAAGTACCA
>CAZJIO010000011.1:25915-27041 GCA_964546035.1 uncultured Eubacteriales bacterium
AAAGCAATATTCAATAATCTGTATTGATTTGGAATGGCAATATTAATCGCAGCAATGGGTTCAAGAGTCAGGTTATAGACTTCCATTCCTGCGTTGTTGATGACTTGATGTAGGCTTTCAACAACTTCTTTTGGTAAAAAAGTTGCTAGTATATCAGCGCCTATTTTTTTTCCTTTATGACCTTCTAGCCGACTAATTTCATATTCATTTAAATAATATTTGGCAACTGTATATCCCACGCAATGAAAGCCTGATTCATGAGCAGCCAAGTCTAAATTGATTTCCTGATGTGCCTTTTCAATCCCTAAAAGCTCAATAGAAAAAATTCGATCCTCATCGATCAACACATTAGGATCTACATCTTGTTCTACATGCACCAATTTGGTTTTAAGAACGCGTCCCGCAGCAGCTATACAGACTCTCTTTAAGGGAAAGCCTAATTTTAATTCAAGTTCTGCTTTTACTTTTTTGATAGATTGTGTAACCTTTTCAACATCGTGTATTTGTCCATCAATCATTGCCCGTGTATCATGCTCTAAAATACAATCAGCAACAATATTTAGACTTCCAGCAGTAGCATACCCTACCAATCCAACAATTGAACGCGTACCAATATCTAGACCGAAGATGTAGTTTTCTTTGTGAAAAGCGCTCGCTTCTGGCATAATAACACTCCATATCATTCATTCGAATTTTTAGTGATTGCTGAAAAAGCCCTATTTTCAATCCTTACTATCATAACACAAGCCGTAGAAAATGAGTAGTTTTTTTGACGAATTATTGATAATAAAAAAACAATGTGCACATATAACGCACTCTTTTATCTTGAAATATAAAGGTTTTCAATACCATTAAAAACATCATCTGTAATAGGCTCTAATTCTCCATAAACGTCATCGTTTGTTAGAATAATAGAATTCATAAAATAAAGGGAGAAATAAGGTAATTCAGTGGTATATAAAGTGTTGAATTTTTGAATATTCATTGTAAGGGCCTCATCATTTGATGAAGTAAATACAGTTTGTAGCGCATTATCCATCAGTGGATTGTTATATCGGATAAAGTTCGAACCGTCTACAATCTTTTGCGAATGGAAAAGTTCAGTGAAATCCGGAACATCAGAAAG
>CAZJIO010000011.1:27142-33845 GCA_964546035.1 uncultured Eubacteriales bacterium
TAAACCGATGGCACTTAAATCCTTTTGAATCAGTTGAGCAACCTGTACTCTTGACACGTTGTCTTTATTAACAAGGAGTTTAAAGACAATATTGGTTGCAGTTGCATTGATGGTTTGATCATAAAAACCGTCATTATCGTTATCGGATAAGGGTATTGTATCGAGCAGTGAGTGGGATTTCTCTATGTCATACCCATAGGTTAACCCAGCATCAGACCCTTGTAACCAACTATCCGGATGCAGGAGTGTATCAGTAATTACAACATGAGACAAATATTGTTTCTCAGCTATATCTTCCCTATTAATACTATGGGCTATTGCTTGTCTCATTTTTACATTGTTTAATAGCGCATTACTGAAATTAAAGCCCACAAATTCTATATAATTGGTGGTGTAGGATAATGTTCTTTGGGTGTTATCATCAGAGTGCTCGAACCAATCGAATTTCGCAGGTGCTAACAAATCAGTTAATTTTTTATCAAAGGAATCTAAGTCAACGCCTTCATCCCTTGTAATGGTACACTCAATGTTTTGAATATAAACTTCACTTTTACGGGAGTCAAAAGCCGTTAAATGTAAATTTTTCATGGCTGTAAAATCAACAAAAGCATAAAGACCACTTCCAAGGGGTTTGAAAGGATCATAGAGGGCACTGCTGTTGTAATCCTTAGAGACAATTGGAAAATTTAAATAGTAAGTTGAAAAAGCATAAGGTTGTTTCAAATAGATTTTTATGGTTTGATCATCCACGAGAGATGTTCTTTGGATATTGTCCACTGAACTTTTATAAATGGCAGTTTCTGGTGCTTCTTTTAGGACATCAATTGAATATTGTACATCTTTTGCCGTTAAAGGCGATTGGTCATGAAATACCAAGTCTTTTTTGAGGGTTAAAGTGATAAATTGATTTGCAGCATCATAACTAAAGGTTTCAACCAGATTGGGCATGGGTTGATAATTCTCATCAATCTTAAATAAGGGTTCAAAAACCAATTTAAGAACCTGATCTACGCTTCTATCTTCATTCAATAATGGATTTAAGGTAATTGGGTTTCTTGAGGTAAGTTTAAGGGTACCACCAAAAGTAGGAACAATGGGTTTTTCAATCACTTCAGTTGTAGGCTCTACAATTTCGGTAGGTACTTCAACAGTGGTTTCGTTATTTTTTACTGAACATGCTGTAAACACAACACTGATCAGTATAACAAAGATCCACAGGTATAGTCGTTTATTTTTCATGGTCTTCCTCCAACATTTTGTCGATTTCTAATTTGATTTGCTTTGCGGTATGTTCTAAATCTTCTCCATTATCGATGACGACGTTGGAAACGCTCATATATTCTTCCAAAGATCTTTGCTTGGAAATAATCATTTTGATTTTCTCTAGTGACATTGATCGAGAGGTCATGAGCCGATGAATTCTTTTTTCTATAGGGCATGTAACGCACCATAAGGCATCAAGAAAATCTGTGAACTTGGCTTCTATCATAACAGCAGCTTCTAAAATAACGATGTCATAATGCTGGCCTTTTCGCAGTTCGTCCAGAAGCAACTTGATTTTTCCATACATAAGGGGATGCATCACTGCATTTAATTTTTCAAGGTCTCCCTGGTGAGGAGCTCCTACTTGATCAAAAACAAGAGTACCTAATAATTTTCTGTCAATTTCTCCGTGATTATCCAAAATTCTTTTACCAAAGCAATCGACGAGCTGCTCATAACCTAGCATCCCTTTTTTCATCAGCTGATGACCTATGGGATCTGCTAAGAGGATATAAGCCTGGTGATTGTTTTTTAACAGCATAGCTACTTCTGATTTCCCAGTACCAATACCCCCGATAAGACCAATTACTTTCATATAACACCTCTATTTTGCTTCATACCAATTGTTACCCACATGGGCATCCACTGTTAAAGGCACTTTTAACTGTACCGCATTTTCCATTTCTTCGATGAGTAATTTTTTCACCACGTCTATTTCATCTTTATGGGTTTCCACAACTAATTCATCATGTACCGTTAAAACTAGAACCGATTTCAAACCTTCTTCATTTAAACGATTATAGACATTGATCATTGCAATTTTGATAATATCCGCGGCGCTTCCTTGTATGGGTGTGTTCATCGCAACACGTTCACCAAAAGAACGCACCGTGAAATTACTAGAACTTAATTCTGGAATTTTACGCATTCTATTATACATGGTTTTTACATAACCCTTTTCTTTTGCACTTTCAATGGTTTGATCCAAAAAGCTTTTAACTCTCGGATATTTAGCAAAGTATTGTTCGATGTAATCGGATGCCTCTTGTCTGAATATGTTGAGATCTTGACTCAATCCAAAAGCACTGATACCATAAACAATGCCAAAATTTACAGCTTTTGCGTTACGTCTTTGTAAGGAAGTGACTTCCTCGTAAGGCACATGAAATACTTGGGAAGCCGTCATGGTATGGATATCTAAGTTCTTAATAAAGGCTTCAATAAATGTTTCATCTTCAGATAAATGAGCCAATAATCTCAATTCAATTTGAGAATAATCCGCATCTATAAATACATGATCTTCCTTAGGAATAAAAACCTTTCTGATTTCTCTTCCAATTTCAAGGCGTATAGGGATATTCTGTAGGTTCGGATCGGTACTACTAATTCTACCAGTAGCAGCAATTTTTTGATTAAAGGTTGAATGGATCCGCCCCTCTTTAATATATCCAAATAAGCCATCGGCATAGGTGGATTTTAGTTTTGTTAATGTTCTATAGGTCAGAATGTCTTTAACAATAGGATGTTGGTTTTCAAGTTTCTCTAAAACATCTGCGGCAGTAGAGTAACTTGTTTTTGTTTTTTTATAACTGGGTAATTTCAACTTTTCAAACAGAATAACACCTAATTGTTTTGGTGAGTTGATATTAAATGTCTCATCAGCTGCCTCATAAATATTTTTTTCTAATTCTAGGATTTTAGCATGTAATTTATTGCCATATTCTTTAAGTCCATAGGCATCTACTTTTACACCTAAGCTTTCCATGTTTTTAAGGACATATAGGAGTGGTAACTCGATATTAAAGTACAAATCTAAAAGATCATCTTTTAGGAGGTGATTGTATATGACATCAAAGCCATTATGAAGGATGCTTGCGCCTGTTGTTAAATATTGGATGACATCTTCATTAGAAAGTTCAAGAAGTTGCTTCTTGCTTTTCCCTTTTCCAGCAAATTCTTCAAAGGACCGTACTGAAATCTGTAGCATTTCGTTGGCAATATCGTCAATCCCATAGGTGTCTTTGACTGGATTAATTAAATAGTATGCCAAGGCTAAATCATAAATAGACTTATTAGATGTTGGGAGATCCAATTGGAGCAAATGTAGTTGCTCTTTCAAATTATGGGTTACTTTCGTGCGGCATTCATCCAGCAATAACCCTTTTAAATAGGCTTCTATGTCCTTTAATTTTAAAAGCAAGGAATTCGTGTAATAAATATTTTCAGCATCAATTGTGAGGGCTAAATGAATTGTACCATAATCTTCTAAAAGGAAATAGGAAACAGCCTTTTCACTTTTAAATAAATCCTCTAATTGTGTTGTTTCAGTGATCATGTGTGTCACGCATCGTTTGTTTTCATTTAATTGTGGTGCTTCGAAGGGAAATCGATCAATAAAAGATTTGAACTCTAAACGTTTAAAGGTACCATAAACCGTCTGGTTGTACATGTCTTTTATCCTACACGCCTCTATTTCTATAGGCGTCGTACAATCAATACAAATGGTTGCCAATTCTTTGCTCAATAAGGCTAACGCGTAATTTTCTTGAAGTTTAGTAGCCACTTTAGGAGGCAATAATTCTAGATTCGCGTAAGCGTTTTCTATAGAATGGAAATCCATAATCATTTTAATGGCGGTTTTCTCACCGATACCTGGAACACCTGGGATATTATCTGAGGTATCGCCCATAAGTCCTTTTACATCAATAAATTCAGTTGGGGTAACACCATAAAGGTCAATGACATCCTTTTCATAATAATGTTCTGTTGTAGTGGTACCACCTTTTGTTTTGGGAATGCTTATTTTTATTGTACTTGAAGCCAGCTGAAGCATGTCTCGATCTCCAGATAATACAGTGACAGCTTTTTGCAACTGGGCACTTTTTGTAGCTAATGTACCTAATATGTCATCTGCCTCAAAACCTTCAACCTCACAGATTGCAATTTGCATATCTTTAAGGATTTCCTTGATTAAAGGCATTTGTTCTCTTAATTCATCAGGCATTCCTTTACGATTGCCTTTGTAAGCTTCGTATTTTATATGCCTAAAAGTGGGTGCTTTCAAGTCAAAAGCCACAGCAATATGGGTAGGTTTTTCCTCTTCTAGGGTTCTAAACAATATATTTAAAAAACCAAAAATTGCATTGGTATGCAACCCTTCCGAATTGGTTAATTCTCTGATTCCAAAAAAAGCCCTGTTCATAATGCTGTTACCATCTATCAATAATACTTTTTCATCCATTTTCTCATCCTCAATCTCTTTCATGTGACATAAATAGTTTAATTACTATTCATTATAACAATAAATAAAGAGTCTCTGCAATAAAAACGCAGAAACTCTTTGGAATAATATTTTTATGGGCGTTTATTGCGTAACCAAAGGAAGACAACAACTGGAATCAGTAGAATAAATAATGCCAGTGCAATGATTAGTATTGTTGATGTTCCTCGTTTTTGTTCTATTTGGTCGGATGCTTCACTAGAAATCCCAGCGTCTTTGTTTTTTAATATATCAACCTTCTCTTTTTGATCTGCTAAATCTTCTGAAAAACTTTCACTGGTTGTTTCAAGTGCTTCCATCATAACCATATCCGGTGCAGGTTCAGAGAACTGAATATCACTACTAGCAGAATCAAAGGTGATTTCGTTTTCATCCACGGGTGCTTGTTTCAACGTCAGTGATTCCTCGGAGGCATCAGTGCCATAACTGCGTGCCATTTGCGTCATTTCTGGCGCGTCTGATTTCTCATTAGCAAATCTTAATAAGACATTTGATCCAATAACACCAAAAATCACGATGAATAAAAAGGCTGCGGCGACTACAGAATAACGTGCTTGGAATCTCATAAAATGACTTTTTTTGGAAGGAGACAGCTCATGAATTTTGTGCATTAATTCATTATGAAAGCCTTCCGGAACTTCCTGTTCTTCTATGCTGTTTAAGCTATTGACCAGTGATTGTGTCAGTTGAAAATGCTCTAAACAAATTGAACAATTTTCCAAATGAGATTTCACTGATTCATTTTCTTCAGGGGTACATGCTTGATCTAGATAAGATGAAAATAAATCTTGAATTTCAACACAATTCATTATTTCTCGCCTCCTTTCTTTCTGATTATCATTATTTCGAATTTATTCTATATGTGTTTGACGGTCTACTTATGTTTTTTGTTCCCTCATATCTAAAATAATCTGCTTTAATGCAGACCGTGCTCTAGACAGTCTTGATTTAACGGTTCCCACAGAGCAAGCGAGTATTTCTGCTACTTCCTCATAGGAATGTCCTCTTATATCTCTTAAAATGATGATCGTCTTATGTTCTTCTTTTAAATTTTCAATGGCTCGTTGGACTTCACTTACTGTTTCGTGTTTTACAATCTGTTCCTCTGGGGTGAGTCCATCATCTTTAATTTGTCGTTTAATGGAGCTGCTTTCATTTTCAAGGGGTTCATCAAAAGAAAAGGCCGCTTGTTGAAGATGCTTTTTCTTTTTTCTATATTCATCGATACAGGTGTTAACAGCAATTCTATGAAGCCAGGTGGCAAAGGAAGAATCAAATTTAAAGCTATGAAGGTTTTTGTATAGCTTGAGAAAGACTTCTTGAGAAGCGTCATAAGCATCTTGCTCATTAGTAAACATGTTATAAGCAATGTTATAAACTTTTTTCTCATAAGTCAAAACGATTTTTTCAAATGCGTCGACATCGCCACTAATAGCTTTACTAATCAAATGTCTCTCTAAATCATCCATATGGCTATCTCCCTCCCTTCCTCGTTCTTGCAAAATATAGATTATCTGTGGTTCAATGAAATGGTAAATTTTACTTTAAAAAAATATTGCATTTCTCTATTTTATGTGATAATATAGTGAACGTCAAGGAAATAATTTGCGGATATGGCGGAACAGGCAGACGCAGCAGACTCAAAATCTGCCGGTTGTGAGATCGTATCGGTTCGACTCCGATTATCCGCACTGTACAAAAAATAGCTTTAGAAGGATTAATTCTTCTAAAGCTATTTTTTTAATACTTTCGACTACCCCACATATTTGTCTTTTTAAGTTCTACATAATCTGCGTAGGCAATTTCAAGAATTTGTTTTTCATTTTGAAACTTTAACATATGATAGGCTTCATGAAATTTATAATAGCCTGCATCGATAAAAAATTCTTCTTTTTGAGGTTTAGAATAATAATTACTGGATTTCATTAGGTACCAATGGACATCTTTGACAATGGTTTCATTAGAAACAATAAACGAATATTGGCTTTTGCCAATGTACTTGATGATATTTGCGTCTACCCCGGCTTCCTCACTTACCTCTCTAGAAGCGGTATCTTTAAATTCTTCTGCTTCTTCTACGGTACCTTTAGGTAAAACCCATCCTTCATATTTTTGTTTGTAATTTTTATATAACAATAAGATTTTACCTTTCTGAATTAC
>CAZJIO010000011.1:33884-48362 GCA_964546035.1 uncultured Eubacteriales bacterium
ACCATAGTCTGCCTCCTAACCTAAATTGGGTGTTAATTTTCTCTCGAAAAATAAACTTTATGAATACTTAACAAAAGTATACAATCATTAGGAACTTTTTTCAACAAAATATTCAAATTCTTCAAAGTTAGCTTGGTTTTATTGACCTGACATGTAGAGCTCAATCAGCTCTTTTGCCATAGGTACGGCACTTGAACCGGTGCTGCCAGCGTTTTCTACAATAATAGAAATTGCAATCTTGGGCTGACTGGAAGGTGCAAAACCAACAAACCAGGCATGGGCTTCGCCAAAGGGATTTTCTGCTGATCCTGTTTTCCCGGCAACCTGGTAATCCCCAGAAGCCGCGTTGACGCCTGTCCCTCTGTTGATGACCTCAATCATAAGCTGAGTCAATACATCTGTTAGCTGGGTATCGATCATTTGCCCCTCTAAATGAGGGATATTTTGATGTACAATCGTTCCCTTTATGTTTTCAATGCGATCAATTAAATAAGGTTCCATAAGTAATCCCCCATTTGCAACTGTTGCAGCAATTAATGCATTGTGTAAAGGTGTGACCAATGTTTCTCCTTGTCCAATGACTGTTTCTGCGACTTGTGCTGAGTTTGAGGAAGCATTCAATTTAAAACTACTCTTAGACGTAGGCAGTGCATAGGGTAAAGGGCGGTTGAATAACATCCGTTCAGTAAGGATGCTAAAATCATCCAAATCCATAGAACTTCCTATGGTTGCGAAGGCCGTATTACAGGAATAAGCAAAGGCGTCTTCGAGCGTCTCATGACCATGAACAGTGTTGTTAAAACAATGAATCACTTTGCCATTAAAATCATCCGCACCTTCACATAGATAAGAAAAGGATTCGCCTGGATTTTCCATCAGATATTCTAGGGCTGTCATGATTTTAAAAGTAGAACCCGGTGGATACAGCCCTTGAGTTGCTCTGTTAAGGAGCGGAAAATATTTTTCATCCTTGATTAAATTCTCCCAATTTAAGACCAATTCATTTGGATTAAAATCCGGCTTAGAGACCATGCATAAAATTTTGCCAGTTGCTGGCTCTATCGCTACAATAGCGCCTCTCTTACCCTCAAGAAGTGCAGAAGCTTTAACCTGTAGCTCTGCGTCTAAGGTTGTAACCACATAGTCCCCAGTCATTTTCTTATGTGTTATATCATAATAAATTTTATCATGGAGCGGTAAATTGGATTTTAATAAATACAAATCGGTCAAAGCTTCTATGCCTGTTTTACCTTGCATGCTGTAACCAATAATATGGGAGAAAGCATTTTCATAAGGATAAATACGCTCTTCTTCGCCGTCTGAAACAACTGTTTCTGCTAACACATTACCTTTACGATCTAAGATTTTACCGCGTACAATGTTTTTTTCTAGCTTTTCAAGCCTTGGATTATACGTATTAATGGCCAAATTATCACTGGAAAAAGCGACAAAATAAACCAAATTTAAAGTCATAAGGATAAATAAGGTGACGAAAATAACCTTAATTTTCATTAATGCTTTTATATTTTCACTTAAATCACGGGGTTCTTGCTTAATTTGTTTCTTGGATTTCTTCAATTTCTTCACCTCTTTCCTCTCTCGTTACATTGTATGAGGCCCCTTGTAAAAGACCAATCATGATACATGAAACAATAAGAGAAGTTCCACCTGAACTAATAAAAGGTAAAGTTACCCCAGTGCTTGGAACAAACCGGGTCACGCCACCAATAATCAGTATTTGTTGGAAAGCTAAAATAATACTCAAACCGATAGAAACTGTAAAGGGAAAAGAATCCTTAATGGAAGCCGCCATTTTTATGGAGGAAAAAAAGAAGACCACTAGAGTTGCTATCAAAAAAATCGTAAAAACGTTGCCGAACTCTTCACTGATGGCAGAAAAGATGAAATCTGACAAAACTACAGGGATTTTATTGGGTAACCCTCTTGTTAATCCAGCGCCAAACCAACCACCAGCACCGATTGCAAATAAGGATTGAGCCAATTGATAACCGTTGTTATCAATATCTTCCCAAGGATTAGACCAAGCCTCAACACGAATCCGAACATGACTAAATAATTTAAAACCGACAAATGCAGCTATGCTACCTGCGGCCAACCCACCAATAAAAATAATTGGCTTACACGTTTCGATATATAGCAAGGTAATAAAGAGTAATGAAAAAATAAGTGCACCACCTAAATCTCTTTGGAGGACCAAAATTATCACGAGGCCTGCGGTGAAAAGTCCAGAAACCAGTAGTTTGAGTCGGTTATATCTTTTTCTAAAATAGGAGGCCATAAACAAAATATAGAGAATTTTCACAATTTCAGAGGGTTGAAAGCTAAACTCACCTATGGTTAACCAGTTTTTAGCGCCGTTTATGGTGTCATTCACTAAAAAAAGCAATCCAAAACAAAGCATTAAGTAAAGCCAATTAAGCTTTGCTAAAAACTTCATTTTATGGAAAATTTTGGGTAATATTAAAGCAATCCCATAGCCAATAAGAGCCATTCTAAATTGTCTTATTCCTGTATCTAGATCGAGACGGGCTAGCATAACGAAGCCAATCTGAGTAAGGTACAAGGCGATATTCCATAAGAGCAGATTTGTCTTATGATACACCTTTGCGATAATGAACCAGACCAGCATAAAAAACAGAAATTCTTCGACATAAAGGATTAACAATTCAAGAAAATTATTTTGTGTTATAAATAAGATGACGAAGCCCACCAAATGAGACAACAACACCGTCGCTCTTTGGGCATTGAAAAATAAAGCTCTCTCTTCAACGGAATCATTGAACTGAGCTCTATTCAGCATAATGGAACTGTATAAAAAATAAAAGCTGGTTAATACAAAGAAAAATTTTGTTACAGTAATAAATACATTTAGCATTTCACACCTACTTAATACCTCTTGCAAAATGGCCTCTGGTATAATTTTTAAGGACATCTGTACCATCAAATTCAAGGGCAGAGAGGTTTTCTTTATTTTTCATTCTAAGTGCATAGGACATAATGGTATGAATCTCTGAAGGAGATTCATGGAGTAGTTCAATTCGATATTTTCTAATACCTATTGCCTTTAAATCATTGTACTTGTCCAAAAGCACAATGGGAAGCGCGTTATAAAGGATGTTAAAGCACATGGAACAATCTCGTTCTACGGTAAAAGTCATATTTTTTCTATCTTTAAGCTGTAATAGACCTTGTGATTTACAGGAATTTGCATTTTTTTGAATGCACTGAGTCGTGACCATTAAAGGCAGATAACCATAAACAACCATTTCAGCTTTTGAGTTTTTGAGCTTTGATAGTTCTTGGTAATGCAGTTCAGGTGAAATACCATTCCTTTCAAATCCCTTTTGTTCCCAAAAATCAAGGGCGCTGTTGTTAAAGATATTGAGGGTATAGTCAAGCACCACTTCATAATCTTGTTTAACCATATCGTAGACATCTAATGTTCGAATCATGACACCCTGAATCTCAAGGTGCTTTAAGGCCTTGAGTTGTTTTTTTACCACTTCATGATAGGGTGCTCTTATAATACGGGGCAATGCTAGATAAACACCAATATTCTTAGACTTGCACTGCGTGACAATGCTTTCTATTTCATTTTTAGAAAAGTTATTGAGTTCGAGGTAAATACGTTCTACCTCATATTGAATCACAGTTTCAAATTGAGTGATGTTTCGTAACAGCACACTTAATTGGTTATTAACTAAAGGATTAACATTTTTTATAGCCTTATACGTTACTTCTAGGTCCTCCCGTTTTGTGGGATCAATAATAGCTTTAAGAAGCTGTTCAATACCTTCTCGCCTTAACCCATTCAGTTCTTTAATTGAAATAAAAATGGCGTCATCTAAATCTAATGTTAAGGCTGATATTTCAATGGGATCATTACCTGTCTTATTCAATTGTACAGAAATCTTTTCTGCAGTAATGGCACTCGTTTGCGCTTGGGCTACTACACTGCCCTTTACTTTGATCTCAATTTCATTATAGTTTAAAATAAGGGACATTTCCTGGCCGATTTTAGCAGTAAAACACATGGTTACAGGAAGTTTTACAATTTTATCAAGAATATTGGTTTTAATGCGTTGAGCTAAACCCACGTCAGTTAACTTATGAATCGGATCGTTTACTTTGATACCACGGGTATCCGTTTGAAAGGTATACAGGGGTGTTAAGATGTTCTCTCGTGAAGTAAAGGTATAAGGATCTAAGTTCTGTGAGGTGATTTCAAGACAATCCCCTTGTAGCACGGAAGTATCAAGTCGCATCTGTAGATTTCTAGAATCGATTATTTTAGATACTTCACCAACCTTTATACCCTGATGATTAGGACGCGTTATGCTCATAGTGGATTTACCACCGTTTAGGAAGTAATAGCCATTTGAAAAACCGCCTCTATTGTAAATTTGATGCATATCTTTTATATCTTCAGTTTGCACTTGGTAGTTATTAGGATTTTCAAAATACATATCCATATATTTTCTATAAAGAGCCGTCATAAGACCAACATAATTAGGGTTTTTCATGCGCCCTTCAATTTTAAAAGAATGAATACCACTCTGAATTAACGCTGGTAATATGTCCAAAGTTTGTATATCTTTTGGACTTAATAGGTAGCGATCTTGGTTTTGACTGATTTTTTTATTGTCTGAATAAAGTTCATAAGGTAATCGACAGGGTTGAGCGCAAGTGCCTCTATTACCGCTTCTACCGCCAATCATACTGCTCATTAAACACTGTCCTGAATAACAATAACATAAAGCACCATGGATAAAACATTCTAATTCAATGGAAACTTCACTTCTTATTTCTTCAATTTCTTTAAGAGATAACTCGCGACTTAATACGACCCTTTCAAAGCCTAGTTTTTGGGCGAACTTCACGCCGTTCAAATTATGCACGGTCATTTGTGTGCTGGCATGAAGGGGCAATTTAGGGAAATTTCGTCGGATTAATTCATAAACGCCTAAGTCTTGTACGATTAATGCATCTATGCCTTCTCTGTATAAAAAACGAACTTGTTGGAGCAAATCCTCCATTTCCACTTCTTTGATTAATGTATTTGCTGCATAATAGACCTTTACACCTTTTAAATGGGCAAAGTCTAAAGCGGCTGGTAATGTTTCGTTGGTAAAGTTTTCTGCATTTGCCCGAGCGCCAAATTTTTGTCCGCTTAAGTAAACCGCATCACATCCAGCGCTCACAGCTGCAGTTAAAGCAGCAAAGGAACCAGCGGGTGCTAATAATTCTGGTTGATTATATTTCATTTATGTTATCTCCTACTAAGGTCATAAAGGACAAGCTATTCACAAACAAGGTGTAAGCCTGATTGCAAGAAAATTGCTGTTCGACTTACAAGCATGTGGTTTATGAATAGCTTGTCCTTTGTGATTTATTCTACTTTTGAATGATCAAAGATCTCTATATACTCATCTAATTCAGCCTTATAAGTCTCAATCTCAACCTTTAAAGCCTCAATGCGCTGATTGAATTTGGATTTTTCCTGATCTTGTTCTTCTAGTTTCACTTGTAAACTGACTACGTCTTGTTCTAGGGCAGAAATTGTGGTTTCTTTTGTCTTTAATAAGCGTTCAAGGTCTTCTACTTTAACTTTAGCCTTAAAATAATCATCAGCAAGATTAATGTCTAGTAAGACGGCTAATAACTTGGTGTTCAATTTCTTAGCATTATCTGACTTTTTGATTTCATCTAATTTATTATTGATGTAAAGAGCAACTCTTTGAATATATTCTTCGCTTTCATCCCCAGCTAAGGTATAAACATTCCCACCAATAAAAACCGTTGTATCATTCTTTAATGTCATTGGTTAATCCCCCTTTCATACAAAGTTAACTGATATAATAAGTCCTCTATATAATCAATAATTATAACATAAACAAAGAGACTTTGACAATACGAGTTGTTGTTTAGATTAAACGATTAATACATTTACGGCGTTCATTTGTTCATCCAATGTGATCGTTAAATCCCAATATAAAACACAATAGGCTTGAACTGAGGTAAGTGCAGTTAAATCTGTTAAAGTATAAAAATGAAGGGCGTATTCACGCTTAAGTTCCATTAAGCACATTTTAACCAATTTATAAACCTCATCCTCTTCTCCATATAAGAAAAAGGCATCTGAACCTTGGGAAACTTGGCTTTCTATAATGTTTCGTATCTGACTCTTAGTTTTACTAATGGTATGATAGCTTTGAACAATGGCTTCATAATGCTTGAGAGCTTTAGCTTTGTGTCCTTGTGGTGTCAAATAATACTTAACTTGTTTAGGATTTGAACCATCAACTACCATACATCCTTTTTGCTGCATTTGGGCGATCAATCCATTAACTGTCCCTAATGATACCTCTAGAACTCGGGCAAGTTGTCGTTGACTGATACATTCATTTTCATTGATTTGAGTTAAAAGAAGCAATTCTCGATCCATCGTACACCTACTTAATCAATTTGTTCAAAGTCTCGTTCACAGAGTGAACGCATTACAAGTTTACATAATTTGACAGCAAATGTCAATAGATTTGTTGCTGACCACTGCCATCTTCTAAATATTGAAGACCTAAGTGCTTATAACAATAGGGGGTAACCACTCTACCACGAGGGGTTCTGTTAATTAAACCTAATTGCAAGAGAAAGGGTTCATACACATCCTCTATGGTATCAATTTCTTCACCAATTGTAGCGGCCAAAGTTTCTAAACCGACGGGTCCTCCATTGTATTTTTCAATCATGGTAAATAACATTTTTCGATCATTTTTATCTAAGCCTAGGGCATCTACATCTAATAAATTCAGAGCGTGATTTGCAACCTCTTGGGTAATCTTGCCTTCATACTTCACTTGTGCAAAATCTCTAACTCTTTTTAATAGACTATTGGCGAGTCTTGGGGTGCCACGAGAGCGTCTAGAAATCTCATCTGCCCCAGAGCTATCTATTTCCACATCTAGTACTTCAGCTGACTTGACTATGATAATTTTAAGCTCTTCTGGTGTGTAAAATTCCAAACGGTGAATGACACCGAATCGATCTCTTAAGGGTGCAGATAACAAACCAATACGCGTCGTTGCACCGACTAGGGTGAATTTAGGTAAATCTAAACGAATAGACCTTGCCGTTGGTCCTTTACCTATCAGTATATCAATGACATAATCTTCCATAGCCGGATACATCACTTCTTCTACTTGTCTATTTAAACGATGTATTTCATCAATAAACAACAAGTCCCCTTCTTGTAAATTATTCAAAATCGCAGCCATATCACCAGGCTTTTCTATGGCTGGACCTGATGTAACCTTTAGGTTGACATTCATTTCATTGGCTATGATATTGGCTAATGTGGTTTTCCCTAGGCCAGGAGGACCATAAAGCAAGACATGATCTAAAGATTCCTTTCTCATTTTTGCAGCATCTATGAAAACTTTTATATTTTCTTTAGCTCTTGCTTGTCCAATATAGTCCGTTAAGTGCTTAGGTCTTAAGGAGGTTTCAATTTTAATATCTTCTTGAATAAACTCAGTTGTAATCATTCTCTTTTCCATTCGGGTCTCCTTATAGCACTACAGACGCGCTAGTTGTTTTAAAGCTTGTTTTAAAATGTCTTCTACAGATGTATAAGTCTTTGTTGCTCTTAAGGCTTCCGTATTGGAATAGCCCAATGAAACCAGCGCTGCAGTTGCTTCACTGAGTAGGTCCGTAGGAACCCTATCTTGAGAGGATGCTCCTTCTTGGGACAACGGGTCTAAATCTTTCATTTTAAGTTTGTCTTTAAGATCTATAATCAGACGTTGTGCTGTTTTTTTGCCAACGCCTGGTGCTCGCGCAATGGCCACATCATCATTGGTTAGGATCGCATATCTTAATTGGTCGGCGGAAATAGCTGATAAAATTCCCAAGGCACCTTTTGGTCCAATGCCACTCACAGATAATAGGAGCTTAAAAACATTTAAATCGTCTTCACTAACAAAACCATACAATAACATTGCATCTTCTCTGACATATAAATATGTAAATATTTTAATTTCCTCACCAATACTTGGCAAACTAGAGATTAAAGAAGTGGGAATACGAACTTCATAACCCATGCTGTTGTTTTCTATGACGATCGCTTCTTCACTAATAGACTCTAATGAACCTTTAACATATGCAATCATAAGGCATCTCCTTCGGTTAAGAACATTTGTTCTCTATGAATTAATTATACTTGATAACAGCATCTCTTGCAAGCTTGAATAACTTATAAGCACCTTTTCAGGTGCTTATAAGTTGGCCGTATACGTGATCTTCTGTAATAATTGCATCCATTTTGACATCCCACGGCTGTGTGGGTATTTCAGAAAGTACTTGGCATGTATAAGCTAAGGCGATGGCTTTATCGTAAGTATGAGATGCCAGATACCTGTCATAATAACCCATACCAAATCCCATCCTATTCAGCTTCTTATCAAAAACGACTCCTGGAACAATCAGCAAAGTATTCAAATCAGGAAGCGCCTCATGCTCTAATAGAAAGGGTTCCCAAAGACCTAAAGAGCTGAGCTTTAATTCACCTATACTGTTAATCGCATAAAACCGCATAAGTCCTTTACCGAAACATTTTGGAACAGCAACTCTTTTACCTTCACCTAGAGCAAATTCAATGAGTGCCTTTGTCTCTACCTCGTTATTAACGCCAAAATAGGTAAAGATTCCCGTAGATGACTTAAATGGCCCAGTTTCAATCAGCTTTTCATGTATATGATTGCTCTTATTTGAAACCTCAGCTGTTTGGAGTTCTTCTCTTAAAAGAAGGCTTTTTTGTCTTGAAATGAATTGATCCATGGTTATTTTTTCTTAAAAGGTCTAATATTACCTTTTTCATCTTGAATTTTAACGTGATCTAAGGTGTTCATAAAGTTTTTTCTAAAAAGACCAATATATTCTTTTCTGAGCACAGCTTGTTCTTGCTGCTCTTCTTCTGTTAAACCTTGTTCTTTTTGTTTTTTATATAAAGCATTAATACGATCTATTCTAGATTGTTCCATTTTATTCTTCCTCTATTAAAAAAATTGGGTTTATAGAAATCTTACCATGAATGATAATCCACGATTAATGAAATACTATCCATATAAAAGATGAAACTAGGTGAAAATTATGAAATATAAAATCATTACCATCATAACTTTATGTACCCTTATGTTGAGTTCTTGCCAAAAACCAAGTTCCGGTGACAGCTCCTCAAAAAGCAAAGATGAAACAGTAGCTTATGCTACTAAAATTGATTTATTCAATGCCTTAGAAGATATGATTAAAGAATTGCCTAAAAAAAAGTATACAGATACCTTTGAGTCTTTAAATGAGATTTTCAAACTATCAAATAAATCTGGCTTTGTATCTGACCCCAAGGATGAGCCCTCCACGAAATACGTTACGGATTTAAACGAGTTGACCGCCCATGTACACAATGAATCAAAGATTCAAAAAGAAAGGCAAGTCTCCTTTGATTATCAACAATCTCAATTAAAAATCCTCGCTAGTATAGCATCTCAAGGTGCCTCAGAGGGTGGTCAACAAGAAGGGCAAAGTAAAGAAGAATCAAGCTCTGGAGGTTCTGGTGAAGGTGGTGGAGGTTCATCCTCAGGCATGGGAGATAAAGGTGGTTCTTCGGGTTCATCAGAGTCAGGTTCTGAAGGTGATCAGAGTTCTTCCGGTGGTGAAGAAAAAAAAGAAGACTATGTGATACCTGAGCAAGAATTACTAACAAAATATCCCGAATTGGTATTAACCAAAAAAGATTCTCTCATTTATGATTTAGCCATTGATCTGCTTGGTTATGTCACTAAAATTACTTTAGACACTAAACCAGATGATGAAATGGCTATGACAAATCGCGAAAAATATTTACTCTATAAAATCAATGCCTTATCAAAAATTGATCAAAACGATTCGGCAAAAGACTTTTTACTTGAGGCACAAAACAACTGGTCGAAATTATATATCAAAGTGCCAGAAAAAGAGCAACAAGATGCCATCACTTTAAATGCCCTTTTGAAAAATATTGAGTCCTCGTTAAGCTTTAAAAATTCGGCAGCCGTTCAAATACAAGCGACCCTAGCTATAGAGCTCATAGATGAATTAACGAGTAAAATGAAATCAGAGTCCTAATTAAGAGCAAAAAAGCGTACCCATTAGTTGGCCCTTTAAAATTTTATATAAAACACCCTCCGTTTCAGAGTTAGCAATGATCATATCAATCCCATTTTCATTTGCGAACTTTGCAGCCTGAAGCTTTGTTGTCATGCCACCCGTGCCTACTTTACTGCCAGCACCAGAGGCCATAGCAATAATAGACGCATCAATTTTTTTGACTTCATAGATGAGTTGAGCATCAGGATGTGTTCGGGGATCCGAATCATATAAACCATCAATATCCGATAAAATAATTAATAAATCAGCGTTAACTAGGCCAGCAACGATGGCAGATAAATTGTCATTATCACCAAATTCAATTTCCTCAGTGGACACAGTATCATTTTCATTGACGATGGGAATAACATTAAAATTGAGTAAGGCATTAAATGTATTGATCGCATTTTCTTTTCTACCTTCATGTTCTATAAGATCTTTTGTGATTAAAACCTGTCCTACAGTGTGATTATATTCTCTAAACAGTTTTTGATATAACATCATTAAAGACGCTTGACCAACTGCCGCAATTGCTTGCTTTTCAGCAATAATATCGGGTTTTTTCTGAAGATTTAACGCAGAAAGACCAACGGCTTGAGCTCCTGATGTTACTAATACAACTTCTTTTCCAGAGTTTTTAATATCGGCTATCTGCCGAACAAAACGTTCCATTTTAGCGACACTAATATGGCCGGTTTCCTTGTGAGTTAAAGAGGAGGACCCTACTTTAATAACAATACGATTTTTATCTTTTAGTTGGCTTCTTAATTCCATTATAAGACCGCTCCTTTCTCTTTAAGTGCTATTTGTTCTGCAGTTTTTATGCCATCCATAGCTGCGGACATAATGCCCCCTGCATACCCTGCGCCTTCACCACATGGGTAGAGCCCTTGAATTGAACTTTCGAAAGCTTCATTTCTCAGAATTCTAACAGGAGAGGAAGATCTTGTCTCTACCCCTGTTAGAATAGCATCCTCTCTTGCAAAACCATCAATTTTCATATCAAACTCCAAGATGCCTTCCTTAATCGCTGTCGCAATTTCACGAGGAAGGCATTCATTTAAATCAGCGAAGGTATGTTGTCCTTTTAAGTTCGGTTGGACATTACCAAAAGCAGTACTCACTTTTCCACTTAGAAAATCTTTCCAAAGTTGTACGGGTAATTTATAATCAGATCCGCCTAACTCGAAAGCTTTCTGTTCCCATTTCCTTTGAAATTCAACGCCGGCTAGAACATGATCACTCCCAAAATCCTCAGGGGTAACATTTACAAGAACAGCACTGTTAGCATTAACTGCGTCTCTTTTAAAATAACTCATACCGTTACAGACTACGCCACCTTTTTCAGAGGAAGAATTGACCACAAAGCCACCAGGGCACATACAGAAGGTATAGACACCCCTACCTGCATAGGTTCTGTGGGTCAATTTGTAATCAGCTACAGGTAAGTGCTCATGTTGATAGGCACTCCCAAATTGTCCCTTAGAAATCATCTCTTGAGGGTGCTCAATTCTCAGACCAATTGCAAAAGCCTTTTGTTCCATTGGAACACCTTGTTCGGATAAGGTTTTAAAAGTATCTCTTGCACTATGACCAATAGCTAAAACAACCGTATCAGACATGATTTTCTCGGTGTCATTCACAACAACGCCTTGAATGGTATTGTTATGGAGGATTAAAGAAGTTACTTGTTGGTTAAATCGCACTTCCCCGCCTAGACTTTCAATTTTCTTACGCATATTTTTAACAACTCTGATTAAATAATCTGTTCCTATATGCGGTTTACTCATGTATCCGATTTCTTCGGGAGCCCCTGCTTTAATGAACTCATTAAGGATTTTTTCCTTTCTGAAATGGGCATCTTTGACTTGAGTATTGATTTTGCCATCTGAATATGTACCAGCTCCGCCTTCACCAAATTGGATATTGGAGTTTTCTTTTAATACTTTTGTAGCAAAAAAATCATGAACATCTTGAATCCTCTGATCAACAGCTTCACCTCTTTCTAAAACAATAGGCGCAAATCCGTTTTCAGCAAGTAATAAGGCGCAAAAAAGTCCTGCAGGACCACTACCAACAATCAAAGGTCGTGTATTTAAACTTTTTTGGTGGTGTGGAAATACATAGCCTTCCTCGACGGTTAACATAATATTTTTACCATCAACCACTCCCTTTTGGAGTTCGTTTTTCAGCTCGACCTCAACAGAGTAAACAATGACGATTGCTAATTTTTTTCTAGCATCAAAGGATTTTTTTAGTATTTTATAGGAAATGATTTCTTCCTTTTTTACCCGTAGTAAATCACATATTCTAAGTTCCAATTGTGTCTGATTATGTTCTAAATGAAATTTGATTTGTTGAATTTTAACTTTTGTCATTTTAAGCCTCCTGAGATGCATTTATACCCGCTACGACTCCTGAGCTCCATGCCCATTGGAGATTGTAGCCACCACAAATGCCATCTACATCTAATAGTTCACCGCAAAAAAATAGGTTCTTTATAAGCTTTGATTCTAAGGTACAGGGATTGATCTCGGATAATGTGACGCCTCCAGCGGTGACTTGAGACTGATTCCAAGGGTTGATCCCCGTAATTTTCATTTTACTTTGTTGTATGGCGTGTATCAATCGTTTACGTTCTTCTTTTGTCAAATCAGCGGCCTTTTTTTGCACATCTATTTCTGCTGATTTAAAGAGCGGCATAATCAGTTTGCTATTAATGAGCCCTACTAAAACACTTTCTAGAGATTTATAAGGCATTGTATTAAAGCGATCAATCAACAATTGATTTAGCGCTTCTTTAGAATATTCTGGCATAAGATTGATGGTAACATATGTATGGAGACCTCCATTGAATCTCGCGGATGCTCGCCTACTAATCTGCAAAATGGGAGGACCCGAGATGCCATAATCTGTGTATAAAATCTCACCAGACTCTTTTTGAAGTATTTTAGCACCCTCATCCAACAATTCTATGGACCCTTGGACTTTCGTCCCTTTTAAGTGCTTTAAATACGGATAATCTGTTTTCAGTTGCACCAACGAAGGAAATACAGGCGTTATGGTATGTCCCAAAACCCGTGACAATGAATAACCACTGCCATTAGATCCTAAATCAGGGGTGGACTGGCCGCCTGTAGCAAGGATAATCTTATTACAATAATATTTATTGTCTTGAGTGATTACGCGCATATTTTGACCAACTTCAATAGACTTCACTTCTTGTAAGCACACAACCTCTACCTTAAGGCGTTCAATTTCAGTCATAAGAACAGACAAAACAGAGCTGGCTTGATCTGAACGCGGATAAAGTTTACCCTCTTCTTTCTCGACGACTTCAATGCCCAATTGTTTAAAGAACAATAAAGTATCTTCAACACCAAATTGGGAGAGGATTTCATTAACAAATCCTTTATTTCCAGGTTCAAGAAAATAGTGCTCTTCTTTGATGTGGTTATTTGTGAGATTACATCTCCCATTTCCAGTTGCTAGAATTTTCTTCCCTATTCTATCACAGCGGTCTAAAATAGTCACCTTACTGCCTTGCTTTGCAGCAATAATGC
The DNA here is from genome assembly GCA_964546035.1 of uncultured Eubacteriales bacterium. GTDB lineage: Bacteria > Bacillota > Clostridia > Lachnospirales > Vallitaleaceae > CAZJIO01. Next base: position 47,645 of record CAZJIO010000011.1, read on the forward strand.
CTGCAACCATTCCAGATGCCCCGCCACCAATGACTATAATTTTATTTTTACCCATAATAACCTTCTTTCATGCATAAAATTAACTTGTGTAGTTTTCTAACAATCGAATAAGCTCTTCTTCACCATAGACCAATATACCTGTTTGAAGTTTGACTTGATCTTCTATAGCTAAAACGGATACCGGCGTATCCACAATTTCTCTTAGATACTGGTCTTTATTTAGGTTCATAAATTCAGTAAAATAAAGTTCTATCTCATCTAATTGATATTGACCCATGGCAACAGCAGATTCAAAGGCCACTTCAAAGTCTTTGGAATAATCGAAAAAAACACCGATTTTACCCTCGTAAGCTTTAATCATATAGTAGCCTTGGGTGTTCCGATCTTGAATACTCTGTCTTAGCACCACTTTTTCAGGTGAAAATGAAATAAGCTGCCATTCTTTATAATAGACTTCTAATTGTTGCCTTGTCATATCGATTAAATAGTAAGGGGGTTCGCTTTCGTCTATAACCAATTTGTCATCTAAAGCATAGTAATATTGATAAACAATTCTTGTAGATGGCGTGATTTTAGACAACTGAGTGGTATCTGCTGGAAGCGCTGGGGATGTATCAAAATCATCGTTATTAACAGTGACTTCTTCTTGATAAATACCTATCTCATCCTTTTCATGCTTTTGATCGTCATCGTTAGAAATCATCAATAACGTCGTTAT
>CAZJIO010000011.1:48382-49097 GCA_964546035.1 uncultured Eubacteriales bacterium
TCATAGGATAAAACACCAGCAAGTATGACAAAAAACACAACAGATGAAACAATCCATTTTTTAGACATATCAAAACACTCCTTCTAACGTTTTGATACTATTATGGACAAATTTATTCATCTTTATACAAATTTTGTTAAATAAGACCAAATCTCCTCAAATATCGAAGTAAAATATGTCCTTTTGGGAAGCTTCTTATTTCTTCTTCGGAAAGACCTTTTAACTTAAGTAAAATAATCCCAAAAAAGATCAGACTTATTGCAATGGCTACCAGAGTAGCCAATGTATTACTTCCAGATACAAAGTCAATGCCACGATATGTGATAAAACAAATAACTCCCATCAGTATAGAACTGATCGTAGGAAGGACAATGGTTTTTTTAAGATTCAGTTTTATGGGTATATAGGTATGAATCACGCGCACACTTAGATAAGCATTTAAAATGCCATAAAGGGTGTTGGAAATGATCATGCCATATAATTGAAAATTAAAAACAAACATAAACAAAATATTCGAAAGGGCTTTAACCACCAAGCAAATAAGGGCAATGGTTATTTGTTGTTTAAAGCGACCTAATCCTTGGATCAACCCGATTGAAACAGTTGCAACACCATAAAATGCAATCGTTAGAGATGTGAGCTTTAATAAAGAAATTTCAAGTCCAGAGTGAATACCTACTCCAAAGAGCAGCTCAAGTATTGGACCTGCAAGTAC
>CAZJIO010000011.1:49125-53271 GCA_964546035.1 uncultured Eubacteriales bacterium
CACTGAAGATGGAATCACTGTTAAGAGTGTTACCCGTAAAGCAGTGGTGATTTTATGTTGAACAGCTAATTTCTCGCCTTTTTTCATAGAAGCAGCGAGACCTGGGATGCTTGCCGTAGATAGTGCTGCAGAGACCGCAACCGTAAGACCAAGGAGTAATTGATTTTTCACAGAATAAAGGCCAAAAAATAAAGCAGCTTCTTCACTACTATAACCACGTAGGACATAAGATTTCTGAATCATCAATGAATCTAAAAGTCCCATAAAATTAATGATGATGCTTCCTAACACAATTGGAAAAGCTAAAGCTAAAATCATTTTCCAATAATGAATAATACTCCTTTTAAGATAGGTATGATGGTCCAGTTGAATACTTTTCCTAATGATTTTCTTTCGAGCTGCCTTATAAATAAAAGCAAGAAAAAGCAAAGCAGAAAATGCACCAATACCTGTACCTATGGTACTGCCGGAAGCGCCAAATTCCACTCCTTTTCCCACAAGAGCTGCAGCAAGTATTAAACTAAACACCACGTTAAAAATCTGTTCTATGACTTGAGAAATTGCCGTTGGTACCATGGTATTCATACCCTGGAAATACCCTCTTAGAACAGAGAGCAAAGAAAAGCAAAACAAGGCTGGAACTAAGGCTTTTATCGCGTGAACCGATTTTGGAGAATCTGCGTAAACTGCCAGTGGTTCTGCACAAAACCATAGGACAATTGAAAAAATGAGTCCTAGGAGAAAGGCTAATGACAGGGCAGATTTGAAAATAACCTGAGCTTCCTTGTATTTCTTTTCGCTGTATTTTTCTGAGGTGAGTTTTGCAATTGCTACTGGGAACCCATAAGTCGATACCATTAGAAAAAATGTATAAATGATAAAGGCAAAACTATAATAACCTGTGCCTTCGTCACCCAAAAGCCGAGCTAAAGGAATTCTATAAAAAAATCCAATCAACTTTACAACCATAAAGGCTGCTGCCAATATTGAACCTTGTACGACGAGACTGTTTTTTCTGTTGACTTTTTTCGTTACATCCAAACGTGACCACCTCAACCTTTATAATTCAAATCTATAAGGCATCAAATCAGAGACCTTAATCACACGCACTTCACTTCCATCATCAAAGATGACTTCTGCTTCAGGCATAAACTCTGCCATAACCTGTCGACAAATGCCACACGGATAAGTTGGGTGTCCCGTAGAACTAACGACTGCTATTTTATCGAAGGCCACTTCTCCCTCTGATACCGCTTTAAATATGGCAGTTCTTTCAGCACAATTTGTGGCACCAAAAGAGGCATTTTCAATATTACAGCCCGTAAAAACCTTACCACTTTTAGTTAATAAAGCAGCACCTACTTGGAATTTAGAATATGGTACATAAGCAAAAGCCATTGCCTTTTTTGCTTCAATAATCAAATCTTCGTTTGTCATGAATGTTCGCTCCTATTCGATTGTAATCAATTCTGCTCTATTGCTTGGGAAGACAGCAATCCAAGTTTTTCCTTTATTTAAAAGTAAAGGAGAACCATCTTCAAGATAATATTGAGTGGGATCTGTATGTGAGGTCTTTTTCCAGGTAATAGGAACTGCGCGTCCATTGGTTAAAAAATAGCCTTTACCAGATGTGATTAAATCCATGTCCATTCTGCCATATTCATCACCGGGAATGACCCACATATCCGCAATTTGTACGATTATGTTCTTATATTTTAATTGTTCATTAATTTCCACATCTATGTGGGGCTCGTCAAATTGAAACCGAGCATATAAACCTTCTTCCTTGTTGTATTGAAAATACGGTTGTTGATAATAAGAAAAAGATAAAGATAATTTATTGGCTATTATTGCTGAGTCTGGGGTGTAGTCTTCTTCACTAAAGTCAAATTTGCTGACTAATCCTTCGGAAATGTCCCTTCTGTACCCAACATTATCCCAGGCCGCCATAAGCCCTTCATAACTGGTATAAGTACTGTGAGGTCTCACACGCTTGGGATCTTGAAAACACATAATCATATCTAAATAGGAAAGACCATTAAAGGCAGGCGAATCAAGGTTAGAAATAGCTGTTTGTGCCTGAGGACTTTGTCCGTAATGGACATAAATTGCATCAAAATCAAAGGCGAAATCTAAAAAATAATGCCTGGCACTTCTAACTGGACCGATTTTTTGCGCATCAAAGTCTTGAAAAACAGCGAAAATTCTACAGATTGCACCTTCTACCAATGTTTCATACATGACATCTGCTTGGGCAATACCACTTTGAGGTAGGGCCGCTTTAAGGTTATTAATCATAATGCCTATTGGTCTTCTTTTTGCTGCAGCTTCATCAATATATAGACCCGTAAGTGGATTTATATCTTGTCCCAGGTGTAAGTCAACGACAGGTTCAGTCGGTGGAACGATTGCTTCAGTTATCTCAGCCGTTGTTTCTTCAGTTTCAGTCACAGGAACATTCACAGTAACTGGTTCAGAATTTTCTTTTTTGCACGCAACACAGCTTACCAATAAAACAAAAACCATCAAAAGCATCCATTTTTTTGTCATTTATCTTTCTCCTAGATGTAGTTTTTTAGTAGTTCTATTATTTTGGGTAAGTACAACAGGAGAGAAACGCCAACAGCTCCAAAAGCTGCTATCAAAGTAGCTCCTGCTGCTATGTCCTTAGCATATTTCGCAATTTCATGGTAGGTATTACCACAAACCATATCAATTGCATATTCAACGGCAGTATTTAATATCTCTGTGATAAAAACGAGTGTAATGGTTAAGACCACAAAAATCCATTCCGTAGGACTAAACCCCAAATATAATGCCATAAGGACTGCTAGTGTCCCAGATAAACAGTGTAACTTTATATTGCTCTCTGTTTTGAAAGCTTGATAGATGCCTCTAAAGGCATTACGAAAGCTATCTTGTAAAGTTCGGTTCTTCATCTTTGTAAGCCTACTTTTTCTAAAATTATTTCTTGAAGTGCTATCATTTCTTCTTCATCTTCATCTACCATATGATCATAACCAAATAAATGTAGCATGCTATGAACAATCAAAAAACCGAGTTCACGATGGAGTGAATGTCCATATGCCTGCGCTTGGGATTTTACTTTGTCCATAGAGATAACGATATCTCCTAACATCAATTCATCCGTATCTAGATTAAATAAATCCTGTAATTCATTTTCATCCATAAGATCAAATTGACTGGGAACCTCAAAATCGATTAGTGGAAATGAAAGGACATCCGTTGACTGATCGATTCCTCTGTATTCTTTGTTCATTGTTTTGATTTCATCATCATTCACAAGCAAGATACTTACTTCAACGGCATAAGGACATTTCTCATGAGTCGTACATGCCTCAATAGTCCGTTCAATAAGTTCATGGGTCTTTTCGGTAAGATCGAAATCTGTTTGGTTATCTATTATGATTGACATTGTTAATACCTCTAATCCTTTGTATATGTGATTCGGTCATGATACATACCATTGTATACTTTTCTAAAGGCATTTGCAATGATTGGGAGCTCTTTTATTTTTAGAGGACACTCATTTAACTGACCTTCTTGAAACTTTTGGTGTAAAATGGTATCAATCATTTTTTTGATTTCTTCTATGTTTTTGTTATGGGCACTTTCAGACCGTAGATAGGCTTCTACACAATCCGCAAGCATGACAATAGCGGCTTCATTTGATTGCGGTTTTGGTCCAAGATACATAAAATCTTTTTGATCAATGGGGAACCCATCACTGTGTTCTAACGCTTTATGATAGAAGAATTTTACCAATGAATCACCTTGATGCTCTTTTATAATATGTATAATTTGTTTTGGCAGTTTATGTTCTGTAGCGAGTTTAACACCATCCATCACATGGGAAATGATAATCAGAGCACTTGAGTCAGGAGACAATTCATCATGAGGATTAACACCCTTCTGGTTTTCAATAAATAACTGTGGGTTCTTGAGTTTTCCTATGTCGTGATATAAAGCGCCAGTTCTTGCCAATAGTGGATTAGCCTCAATATCAATTGCAGCTGTTTCAGCTAAATGAGCCACCATTTGACAGTGATGAAAGGTCCCTGGCGCTTCTAGCATCAGTCTCTGTAGCAACTTATGGTTAGAGGCTGTTAATTCTAACAATTGATC
>CAZJIO010000012.1:0-3725 GCA_964546035.1 uncultured Eubacteriales bacterium
CAATTGTCCATTAACATAAACTTTTAATTCATTTAGTGTAATAGATTCATCAACCTTTCCACCATCGATATAAAACTCAATAAATTTGTCTTGATCAAGTAAGTCTTTTGAAATATTGAATTGAAGAGTCTTTGTTGATAATCCGTAACCAATATTCCATACTGATCCGCCTGTTCTTAATCCGGTATTTGCCATTTTAAGAACACTTGTTGTTCTATTCGTATGACTAATAGTCATTACGACTTTCACTGCATCACCAACAGTGATATTACTTAAGTTTGGTGTGATAATAGAGTCAACACCGGATTCTATGAAGTAAAAACCACTTTGATCTATGTAACTCTTGCCTTTAGTTAAAAACCCTGAGTTTGTTAGCGCTACTTCTTCTACTACAGCTGGTGCTTCTATCATTACTGACTGATCAACATTTGTGATTAAAATCGGTTCTTCTATTTTTCTTGCTACTGCATCTAGGTATATATACTTGCCCCAGTTACCAGCCCAACCATAATAGTTTGCTTTTTCTTTACTGATTTCTTGTATGTCATAATGAACACTACCATCAGTATCTCCAAACAAGCCTCTATTTGTTCCTATTTCATAATATCTATACCACATGTATGCGCCACTTTTGTCAATATAATATATATTATTTGCGCCACCATAATTAAATTCTTTATTAAGTACAACAGTTTTTACAAACCATAACTCTGCTGCAAATATCGCCTCTTGAATTCTTGAATCTGTACTATTTAACGATTTTAAGAACTCAACGATTTTAGCTGATTCTCTACTAATCAATGAAACGGGTTCAAAAGCTCTTCCTTGAGTCGTTACATAGGTGGTAGGATTATATTGTCCACCCCAAACTGTTTTAACACCGTTAACAACGACTTGCGCTTTAAGAATAAAATCAAGACCCAGTTCATATGTAGCTTTTATTTTATTATATAAATTATTATCTATTAAACCAGTTGAAAAGCCCGCTTCTCGATCCACAACTTTTCTCAAAAATTTCATGACATTTACTGTTGCATCGTCATTGAAAGTTGCATCGTTTTCATACGCCGATGACAAATGATCTTGTTTTGGATACACTTGTGGAAATCCACCTGTTTCATATTGCATTGTCATCAAAAAATTAAAGCCTTTTATAATGGATTGTTTAACCGTTGAATTACTAGTTAAATTATATACTTCAACCAAATAAGTTAATTCGTCAATTGTCGCCATATTATCAATAGTGCCTAATGGTGTCACTCGATCTCTTTGATAATAAGCAGCTATATTTTCTACACCATTCCAATATCTAGTAAAATGCTCAGGATTATTCTTTGACCAACCACCTGACTCAAGCTGCCATGACATAACATACTTTGCTACTTGAAGACTTGGTGCTGTACTTGCATAAACATTAACTGTTGCTAGACTAAACAAAATTGATAATGTGATGATTGTTGCGATTATTCTTTTCATGAAAAGGCCTCCTCATTGGCTTATCCATTTTTGAATAAAACAAAAACTCCTCTTTGGAAACTGGCTGCCACCCTTTCGGAAGGCCCTATAGCTTTGCGTCCTAGTTTTTCAACTAGTTTGCCTTTATCAGTAGAAGTTCTGAAGAGAACTTTACATGATTCTTTTTTTTAAAAAAAGAGTTGTTATTATTCAGTTGTTAATTGTTCAGGTTATTTGCTGCTTTTCACTAATTGTTGACAAAAAAATTACTGCCCTTTGGAAACTGGCTACCACCCTTTCGGAAGGCCCTATAGCTTTGCGTCCTAGCTTTTCAACTAGTTTGCTATTATCAGTAGAAGTATTCATCAACATTTGTTTATAGACAAATTATACCATGTATAAACAGACAAAAAAATAGGTCTTTCGATCTATTCTTTTGTTTCTATCAACTATTTAGTTAGGATTATAGTTTTGCCCCAGTTACCAGCCCAACCATAATAGTTTGCTTTTTCTTTACTGATCTCTTGAATGTCATAATGAATACTACCATCAGCATCTCCAAACAAAGCTTTGTTTGTTCCTATTTCATAATATCTATACCACATGTACTTACCACTTTTCTCTAGATAGTACACATTATTTGCGCCCCCAAAATTAAACTCCTTATTCACTATCACTGTTTCCATAAACCATAATTCTGCTGCTGCTATAGCTTCTTGAATATTCACATCCGTGCTGTTTAAGGATTTTAAAAACTTAACTACTTCCGCAGATTCTCTGCTGATTAATGATACTGGTTCAAAAGCTCTGCCACGAGTCGTTTCATATGTATAAGGGTTATGTTGTCCACCCCAAACGGTTTTAACGCCATCAACAACAACTTGTGCTTTAAGAATAAATTCAATACCTTTTTGATAGGTAATTTTTATTTGATTGTACAAATTAGTTTCTATTAAATCAGACGAAAAACCTGCTTCTCTATCAACTACTTTTTTCAACAAATTCATTGCATTTACAGTTGCTTCGTCGTTAAAAGTTGCGTCATTTTCATACGCTGAAGAAGGATGATCTTGTTTTGGATATACTTGAGGAAATCCACCTGTTTCGTATTGCATTGTCATCAAAAATTCAAAACCTTTTATAATAGATTGTTTAACCTCTGGGTTTTTAGTTGCTCCATACACATTAACTAAGTATATTAGCTCTGAAATTGTCGCTTCATTATCAATAGTACCAAGTGGTGTCGTTTTATTTCTTTGATAATATGCCGCTTTCTTTTCTACGCCATTCCAATATCTTGTGTAATGCTCAGGATTATTTTTAGACCAGCCACCTGACTCAAGTTGCCATGACATAACATACTTTGCTACCTGAAGACTTGGTTCTGTGCTTGCAAAAGCATTAACAGTAGCTAAGTTAAACATTATTGATAATGTAATAATTATTATGATTATTTTTTTCATGTGAAGTACCTCCTTATGTGTTTATTCATTTCTGAATAAAACAAAAACTCCTTTTTGGAAACTGGCTACCACCCTTTCGGAGGCCCTATAGCTTTGCGTCCTAGCTTTTCAACTAGTTTGCCTTTATCAGTAGAAGTATCTTCAACATCTTTATTATAGGTACATTATACCATACCCAAAGAAGATTTACAACGGGTCATTTACTTTTTTTTGCATCTAAGTAGATATCTTTCCCCCAATTACCAGCCCATCCATAAAAATCTGCTTTTTCTTTACTTATCTCTTGAATGTCATAGTGAACACTCCCATCTGCATCTCCAAATAATGCCTTATTTGTTCCAATTTCATAATATCGATACCACATATATTTCCCACTTTTCTCAAGATAATAAACATTATTTGCACCACCAAAATTAAACTCTTTATTCTCAACGACAGTTTCCACAAACCATACTTCAGCTGCTAATATAGCTTCTTCAATTCTTGGATCACTGCTATTTAATGACTTTAAAAACTCAACAATAGCTGCTGATTCTCTGCTGATCAGTGATACCGGCTCAAAAGCTCTCCCCTGGGTAGTTTCATAGGTAACAGGGTTATGCTGTCCACCCCAAACGGTTTTAACGCCATCTACCACTACTTGTGCTTTAAGTATAAATTCAATACCGTTATCATAAGAACCTTTTATCTGATTATACAAATCATCGCCTATTAAACGCTTAGGAAAATCAGTGTCACGATCAACAACTCTCTTCAATAAATTCAAAACATTTATAGTCGCATCATCATTGAAAGTCGCATCATTTT
>CAZJIO010000012.1:3815-27801 GCA_964546035.1 uncultured Eubacteriales bacterium
TTTTATAATGGATTCTTTAACAGCTTTATCCCGTGTCAAGCGGTATGCCTCAACTAGGTAATTTAATTCATCGATGGTAGCCATATTGTCAATGGTACCTAAGGGAGTGATTTCATCTGTTTGATAATAAGCAGCTTTTTTTTCAACTGTATCCCAGTATCTTGTGAAATGATCTGGATTATTTTTAGACCAACCACCTGAATCAAGTTGCCATGAAATAACATATCTTGCACCCTCAAGTACAGGACTAGTGCTTGGGTAAGAATCAATAGCAAATAGATTGTATATAATTACCACCGAAATGATTATTGCCACTGTTATTTTTTTCATTTAATCGCCTCATGCTCATACTTTCGATTTTTACTCTACTTAGCCTTAGCGCATTATACTAATAAATCATATATGGCATAGAGTTTTGTTAGAGAAACCTCCAAAGAATATGAGTTTCTAATTGTCTCATAAGCGTTGTTACTTATTATTGATCCGTCTACTTTCCCACTTAGTATTTTGTCAAATATGTCATAGAGTGCTTCAACATCACCTGGTTTGCACAAATAACCATTGACCTCATTTTCAATGACCTCTGGTATACCACCTACCTCAGTCGAAATAGGGATGCATCCAAATGACATCGCTTCAAGTAAAGCCATTGGCAATCCTTCATTATAAGAAGGTAACGCATATATACCTGTATTTTGTAAAAATTCATCCTTCTCAGAACCACCAATCCAACCCACATATTGAACATTTTTCAAATCTTTCTCTTTAATGATCTGCTTTAACAGATCAACCTCACCATCCCCGCCTACTTTTAGTGTAAAGTTATCATAGTTCCTGTTCAGTTTTTCTACCACTTTTAATAAATCAAAAATCCCTTTACGTTCACCAATACGGCCAAGAAAGCATATATCATTATTCATTTTCTTATCAAAATGTTTAGGTATTTCAACTGCATTGTGTATCACGACCACTGGGGTTTTTGTGAAAGTACCAATGTCATTTTTCCAGCTCAAGGAAAGCGCAATGATTTGATCCACACTATCAAATACTTCTCTAATCTTTTGGCGATCACTATCATTACTTCTTTTATGATAAAAAGTCATAAATTCAGAACCATGCAGATGAATGATTACCTTTTTATGATATGCTTTTGCTAACCTAATAAAATGTCTTTTCCTAAAAAAACTGTTATCTGAGGACATGTGGATATGAACGATATCATTTTTCGGGATTAGAATAAGTGCTTTTATATACGCAATAATGCCTACCAGAAGCTTCAATACAAAGCTACCGTCTTTCATTGTTGCAATATAGGTTAGTTTGTACTGATCATCATTCCATTGTTTATAATAATTATTAATAACCGTTGAGACGCCACCTTTTACCGTTCTACCTGCACCGAACATTATGATTTTCATCATTTCACCCACTTTTCATAGTAGTAGTTATATCCATCGAGGAGCGCCTTGCTCGTATGGTTCCAACTTAATTCGTTCAATACGCGTTCTCTTCCAATTAGACTCATTTGAGCTCTCAATTCTGGGTTCTCAAGTAGGTAAATAATTTTATCGCCTAAATCTTTGGCGTCGTTATTCTTTGCATATAGAGAGGCTCCTTGTGCAGAATATCTCCCCTCAACAAGGTCAAATTGAACGATGGGTTTACCAAGTGCCATGTATTCAAGGACTTTATTCATTGTTGACTTATCATTCATCTCATTGTATTCATCTGGATTTACGCAGACATCAGCCGTGTTTAAATAATCTAAAAGTTGGCTATCTGGTACTCTTCCTGCAAATTCAATGATATCATCAACACCTTGATCTATACTTCTTTGTTTAATTTCTTCTAAGTATGGGCCTCCACCACATATCCCAAAAAAAACATCATTTCTCTTTAGGGTATATTTGATATAATGGGCAGCTTCAACAAGATAATCCATCCCCTCTTGTTGTCCTATTACCCCCACATAGCCAACCATAAATTTTTTGCCTTTTTTAACTCCTTCCTTTGGTTTTTGAATTTTTAAACGCTCAACCTTTGGTCCACTTCTGAGAATAAATACATTTTCAGGCTTCATTTTATTTCTTTCAATTGCTATCTTTTTATAGGATTCATTTGTTACAAAAGCCATTTTTGCATAGTTATAAGTCATGCGTTCAAATAGAATCTGGCTCAAATAAAACAACCCTTTTTTCTTAAATTTAGCAATATATAATTCTGGACAGATGTCATGGTGGTCAAATATGTAGTTCACTTTTTTACTTTTAAAGAATAAAGCAATTAAAAATATATTATCTGGTGGATTGCATCCATGGATGACATCAAAGCCTACTTCTTTATAGATTTTTTTAGCTAATTTCAACTGTTCTTTAAGCGCTGTTAAATACTCTTTTGCATACCCTATAATGCCGTTACCCTCTTTTGGCATCTCATGTCTATAAATATGAACACCTTCAAGTTTTTCATATTCTCTTTCAAATCCCTTTCCTTTAGGGCATATAATTGACACCGTATAGTTGTTGTTAACTAACGTAGTAGCTTCTTGCCATACGCGTGTGTCAAAAGGTACTGGTAAATTTTCTACAATAATTAGCACTTTTCTTTTGTCCATATCTACTACCTCTTTTCTTAAGCTTGAATTCTGTTGATGATTTCTAGCGTCTTGATCTTACAGGGTTCTTTCGAAAAACACTCTATATATCTTTTGAATCCCATTTCTTCTAGTCTCTTTTTATATTCTGGATTTTCTTCAAGCGCATCGATTACTCCCATCAGATCTCTTTCAATGTTGTCAACAACTAACCCAGATTCTTTATCTATTATGTATTCTTTCATAATGTCATTGTTATTAATAATGACGACTTTTTTTCTAGCTAAAGCATTAAGCATTACCATCTGCCCTGAAGCCCCTAGATTGTTCTTTAGTGGAATAATTACCCCTCTAGCATGGGTCATTTTTTGATGAAATACCTCTTTGGATACATCTTTTAGGAGCTCAATGTTCGCTGGAACTGATATGCCATCCAAATATTTATTTAGCTTTGATGCAATTATAATCAGCTTATATTTTGAACCTTTGAAGGCTTCTATTAAAGGTAAGTAATCCCTATTGCTATATCCACCTGCAAAATAATAATCCAACTGTTCATTTTGCTCTATGATACTATCATTCCAGCTCCCATAAGGAAGAGACATAATTGTCACTTTTTTACTAAACACATTTTTGTATAAATTCTGCTCGAACTCAGAAAATAACACATATACTGTTTTTTTAGATTCAACCAAATATTTAAAAGCTTTATAAAAATGCATCATAGGTGTGCTATGCAAGTAAAATCCCCACCAAACAATCTTTTTATTTTTCAAAATTTGCAACTTGTTAAGCACCAAACCGACAATGGCATAATTATTTCCGACTAATATTAGGCTTTGATAATCATTGATTTTTTTTCTGTTTTTTAACAAATAAACGAGAAATTCAAAACTTTCTGTTAAATTCCTAAACTTTCCCATTATAGAACTTTTTGATTTTTTTCTAGTATACAACTCAAAATCAGCCTTATCAAGAGAAGTGATATACTCAATCCAACCGCTCTCATATTTCGTTATAATTAAGCTCATGTTTTTCATTTCTTTGAATCTATGCTCCTTCATTTGTGTTTCCTATAGTATAACAATGCTTGTAACTAATTCTGTGTCGATTTTTGCATGCCCTCTTAATTTAAGTACTTTAGTGGTAGCTTTCTGATAATAGTTATTTGAGATGAACATTTCTTCCACTTCACATTCCTGACTTTCAAATATGAGCTTTAGCTTAATTTCTCCGTTTTGGAGGAATATGCAATCTTCCATACGTTCTATGGAACAGTTTTCATCTAAGACAAATGTCATTTCATATTGAATAGCATCTTTTACATCTTTTAGTAAATCCGATATTCTTATATTAACAAATTTCTTTTGAACAGCTTCATCAATAGATTTATGTAAGTCAATGGTTCTTAGATGAATCAAGGGAAAATAGCCATCATGCTCTGCCGTAACACTATCTTTTTCTTCGTCAAATGAATAATAGACTAAAGAAGTAGTAGCTCTTTTACCCCACAGGAAAGCACCTTGCATTTCTGATTGATCCTTAGAATTAATTGTTATCGTGTTATGATTAATCGTTTTTCTAAAATAATCCCGCCATTCTATCTGAGAATGATAGATATAGGTCCCAGGATCAACAAAAATCGGCACACCATCTATCGTTAATGTAAACGACAATGCATCTGCATGACCATGGGCAGCTATATTGCCAAAACCCAACTCAGCATGGTCAAAGGTTATCATTACTTCCTTCCCACCAGCATCACCTCTTAAAATTGTATGCCCTCCGTCTTTGTACATTTTTGAAGTATTTGAAACATAAGTTTGACTCCTATTATTATGAGCATTATGAAAGAGGAAATAATTTTGGTCATACTTCTTACTTTCATTCAAATACTTCATATCTAAAACCAACTCGCATAACCCTATAACATATTCGTAGTGGTTTATTTTTATCCCATATACATCAAATAATTTACCTTCATCATTATCACCTAAATGAGGCACTTCATGGTTTTTGTCCATCAAATCAACGGTATACTCACACATTTTTTTCATTAAAACGATCAAAGAATTAGAACAGTGTCTCTTGTCTGCTTTTAATCTTGCCATGAAAAGCGCAACTGCCTCCATAACAAAAGTTTGATAATGAATGGATTGTTCTTTATTAATACCATCTGCAAAGTTTTGCTGTTGCATTTCATATTCGATAATGCTTTGTGCTTTGCAAACCCATTCTTCGCATTTTATAGAAATTCCAACGATCCCGAGTACAGCCATTTCAACTATTAAGTGATTATTAGCGGATGAATACCTGTATTGATGCAAGTTGACGTGTTGTAATAAGTTCACAGTACCCGTCAACATATCTCTTACTAATTGTTGACTGTCCGAATTTTGTGGCAATAATTCAATGGTCAAATACCAAGATAATGCTCTAATTGCCAACTCCATTTCACTTGTATAGCTAATTCCCATAAGAAATGGATTTTCATTAACCCATTTGTAAAACTTCGTCTTCAACTCATTAAGATACTTAGTATCCTTTGTTATTCTATAGTTTTTTGTTTGTTCTTGAAAATGATAATGACGATTCAACTCCCAGTTAACACGTGCATCACCCATTTTATCATTTTGTTTGTAGTTAATATCTCCTGAAGGTATTAATGGCCATTTTTGATGGTTAAAAAAGCTATCATGACTGCTGCTTTTTGAAATGTCAATCTCGCCAAAAATCAAATCGGATCGACCTAATGTTAATCCTTCTAGATCCTCTGCTGCAAAACCCCATGAATTCTGAAGCTCATAACTTAGGTTATAAAGCTTTGGGTCAATAATAGATTTACCCATAACCGACCTTTTCTCTCCATGATGTTTGAGTTTTTGATCGATTCTCCAGCCAATTTCCATAAAGTTCATTGCTTTTAATCGATTCACATACCATTTTAATTTATTCATCTATTCACCTACTCTAGCCAAAGAGAAACAATTTTTGATACTTTAAAATCATTCACTCTTAATCGAGCTTGCTCTTTATAATACTTTTGTTTGTCTGTACTTTTCAATAAATCAACAATGGCTTTAGCCAACACTCGGTCACCTTCGCAAATCTCTTCAAGGTTTTCTCCATCCTCATATTGAGGAATCAGTATCCCGTATTCCCCATTGGCTAATATTTCTTTTGGTCCCGAAAGGCAATTCACACTGATTACAGGTAAGCCTACAGCCATTGCTTCAGTCATCGCATTAGGAAAGCCTTCGAACTTTGATGTTAAAACAAATGCAGCAGAAAGGTTCATATATTGGTATGGGTTTTTCTTAAACCCGATAAGTTCTACATGCTCTTGAAGGTTATATTTCCCAATAATTCTCATCAATAATTCTGTATTCTGACTACCATCAAGTTCTCTTCCTAAAATGACAACTTTTATATCTTTAATATCACTTTTGACTATTGACACCGCCTTCAGTAGTCTCCAAAAAGCCTTTTGGGGTGAAATTCTACCGACACTGATCAGTGTATGCTTATTAAATAGATGAACATCTTCATCTACGTTGAGCAGCATATCCTTTTGAATCTTTTCAATATTATAGGGATTATAGATGACTTTAACTTTGTTACGATCTAAACTAAAGTTTTCAATCAAGTCTTGTTTGCATAGTTCGGAAACAGCAACTATTTCATCAGCTTTATTATAAGCATAAGCAATCAGTTTTTTCTTGCGCTCTGATAACTCTAATGATGCATAGTTCCTAACAGAAATAATGCATTTTTCACCACTCTTGGTTTTAATATTGAGTATATTGGGTAGTGTTGCAAAACTAATAACTCTATCGTACTTATTCTTGGTCTTCAACTTTTTTAATTTGTAGCGATAGTAGAAAAAATGATAGAATGCCTTTTTTAGAATATCTTTTTTCTTGTAAATTTCATTCAAATAAATAATAGAACCGTTATATTCATAATCGCCAGTATTATTTAGCACAATTAAATCGCATTCAATTTTGCCCAAATATTCTTTACTTATATGTTCACAAATATTGATTGCTACTTTTTCAGCGCCTCCACCAGTTAGGGATCCAATAATAATTGCTATTTTCATGATTTCTCCTCTATAACGCTTCTATACTCTTTTGCAGCAATTTCCAAGCTATGCTGTTCCCTTACATACTTGTTTATGTTTTTACCGTAATAGGAAATTTTTTCTTCATTCAGTTGCATCAGAAAATCCACGGCCTTTTCTCCATTGTCATTACACAAACATCCAATGTCATAATTAGAAAACATATCATCTGGATTAATGATGAGAGAAATAATGGGCGTACAACCTATACCGGCTTGAATAAAAGTATTAGGAAACCCTTCCGAACTCGAAGTGTTAACAAAAGCCATTGCCCTGTTAAAGTAATCTTGTATAACACTTGGATCAACATAATCAATCATTTCAAGGTTATCTATTTTCGAAGCCAATTCATCAATTTTTAGTTTTAGAGCAACACTTTCTTTCATTAAATTCTCTGGCATAATCATTACAAATTTTTGATTTGGCACTCCTTGAGCTAATTCCAAAAATAGCTCTGGTCTTTTGGATGCATTGGCTCTCGCAACCCATAACACAATGTCTTTTGGCCCTAGATCCATTACTTTTATATCAAAACCATTTTTTATGATATAACTATTTATGTTGATTTTCTTTAGTTCCTTATGTTGATGTTCCGTTTGTGCTACCACCCATTTGGCATGGGTCAATCCATACTTGTAGAGATGATAAAACCTCTTACCACGGCTTCTATATTTTTCCAAATCGTAGTTATGATCATGTGCCATTCTAAATAGCACGCTTTTGCGCTTAACACTTTGATGCAACATAACCAGTAGTCCTAAATGCTCACTTGCTGTGGTGGTTATAATGATATCCTCACCAAAGAACAAAATTTGAAATACCAGCAACAACTGCCTTGTTATACCATTAAATCTACCCTTTTTTTTATTTAAATGCTTAATCTTTTTAACGTGGATCTGATCATGCATGCTTTCAGAAGCTTGTCCATCATCAGAAACATAAAAACTGACTTTAGAGTTTGAATCCTTTGACATTTCTTGGGCTAAATTATACAAATTAATTTCTGCTCCACCTGTGACTTCTATACCTTCATTTGGATAGAATAATTTAGTAGCAGAAGGCATGAAAAAAGCAATTTTCTTCAACTTTTTTTTCATTTTAATCCTCCGTTAACCATCTTGGTCCATCTTCATTGTAATGTCTACAGATAACGACTGATGTCATCAACATGACCCAAATATATGCATTTGTTATGGTAGGGAATAAAGTTCTTCCACTTAGTCCTGACAATAAAAATAGAAAGAAAGATATAATGATAGCGAACAAGATATCCTTGTCGTATTGCTTTACATTTTTATTTAAGAACAATTTATAGGTTTGTAAAACAAACAATACAAATATAATAATATACACCAACAATCCAACAATACCTATATCTAGCAATGCTTCTAAATACATATTATGGGGGTGAGTAACATCTAGTATGACGCCATTGCGAAATACAAAAGATTGGACAATAGAATATCTCCCTGTACCAAAAAGTTTAATCATATTTGAACTTTGTAGCCATTCAACCCATATAGGCAACCAAATATCACCTGTACGACCTGCAGTTACTGAATTTAAATTTGTTCCTGATCCAATACTTAAAAATCGATCGTATACCGATTGAGGTAAAAATAACAACATAACACTTAGAACTGATAACAACCCCACCAAACGTCGATCTACCATTTCGTGATACAAAAAAAAAAAAAAAAAAGTAAAGACTACGCAAATATATGCCGTTCTAGAGAACAAAATCGCTATGGCAAAGATTGATAAGTAGAAAGTAATCTTTGTAATTGTTTTAGACTCATTCATAAAAACCACAAACAATAGTGGGAAAGTGATGATATAAAAATCTGCAATGCCGTTACCATGCAGTCCTATAATGACGCCTAATTGAGATCGAATCGTTGAAAAATCCGTCCTAGAGGGAATAACAAAAAGATAAAGCAACAACAAGACCGAGGATAGGACGAGCAAACTAATCATGAATGCATTAATTATTCTTTTATAATCTTCGTAATTAAAGTATAAGAAAACAATTAATCCAGGCACCAAAAAGATGATTGGTGTGATCAAGAAATTATTCATTAAACGTACGACTGAAAAATTATCTTGCCAAGCCCTACTCATAGAATCGATATACCCAATGGACCTAATAACAGAAATTGCAAACACTACGACATATATTGTAAACAGAGTCAAAGCCTTATGATCAAGTGCGGATTTCACATTCACTTTATACTTAATAAACATAATACCAAAGAGCGCTATAAAGACGATAACAAATAGTTTAAATGGAATGATAGACAGCGGTTGTATTGTAAGGATTGCCGTATTCAAATAAGGTAATAGCACCAGAGTAATCATTATGCTTGCCTTTGGACGTTGATATAGCACTACACCAAATACACCCCCTACGACTAACAGCAATGTCTCCATGGGCATAAGCGGTGAAATCAGTACAAGAAAGAGCCCTCCTAAAACCAGAAATAGTCTATGATATTTGATCACTATTTTTTTTAATATCATTGATTGATCCTTTTTACTGCAAATTATTTTGCAAATTTTGAACTAAATAGAGTGACATATCCTTTAAGATCCTTAAATGTTATCACCAAATCCTTTAGTGCTATCTTGTATTTTACTATAAAAACAACTAGAAACATCGAGCCACAAAATACATATGAAACCAGTGATGCTATAGCCGCTCCATTAATGCCAAATATTGGTATTAAGTAAAAGTTCAAGCCGATGTTGATCATAACTGCCGAAAGGAAGATAATAATTGGAGCCTTTTTTTGACTATTGCTTATGAGTAACGTATATACAAATTTATATAAGATCATAAACACATTTCCTGAAATAATAATCATGAGTGGTACAAAAGCTCTTTCAAATTCAGCTTCATATAATAGACGAATAAAAAGTCTTCCAAACAATTGAAAACCCAAAACTATAAATAAAGATAAAATGACGTTGAATTTTATAGCGTTAATAACAGCTTTCACATCATCTTTCCTAGCATTCTTGTTAAACAACACATCTTTAAATGCATCCGGAATCAACCATAGTTGGCTTCCAAGATTCACCGCTAATGAATATATACCTACGTCCGCAATATCAACCATTCTTTCAAGAATCAGAATATCAAAATTGTAATTAGAAGCTACAAGCAATAATGTTAACATTGGAAAAAAACCAAGTTTTAATGCCTTAAGCATCAATTTAAAATCTGTTTTGCGCTCCAAATAAAACAGCTTCAACTTTAGGAGTTTTACTTTTAGGATTATTTCTAATATATCTCGGGATATAATCAGCACGAAGATTAAGAGCAAATTACCTTCACTGACTAAAATAAAGATCATTACCAACACAAAAGTATAAAAACTTGTTGCTACTATTCTCCCAAAATTTCTTGAATTAATATCTTCAATAACGCACATAAAATCAATTTGCTTAACATAAACCTGAAAAGGTATAACGAACAAAAAATATTTATAGTCAATATCCATAACTAAATAGATTCCAATCGTAATCAACAAGGTTAGTAGAAATTGAACTTTAAAAAATTGACTAAATTTCTCTCTAAGATTTGGTGTATTCAATTTTCTAAATTCAGAATAACCTTGATAAATCCCGAAATCTAAAATCAAACTAAATATAAAAACATAGGTCATGATATAGCTTTGTTGTCCTTTTAAAGTAGCGCCTAAAAAACGCGTACTAAAAACTGAATTCGCAAAACCAAGAATAACGATTAGAACTTTCGTAATTACTGTCATTAAATATGGATCTCTAAGCAATCTTTTCTTGAATGTCATTTGCAACACCTATTTCCTATTTAATATTAGTCATATTAATAGTAATCTTCACCTAAACTACTGGTTTTTGACATGTTAAGAACGCTTCCCAAAATCTTTGTTCCTGTTCTTATTATTTGCTCTTTTGCTTCTAGCACATCTTCTATCTTTGATTTATTAGAGGAAACAACAAGAATAATCCCATCTGCAAGTGTAGCCAAAATCGAAGTATCGGAGGCGACAAGTATGGGTGGTGAGTCAATGATAATCACATCATAAGTTTCCTTCGCCTTTTCTATCAATTTCTTCATTTTTTCAGAGAATAGTAATTCACTGGGGTCAGGTGGTTCAACACCAGAAGTCAATACATGTAAATTCTCAACACCTTCGATATCATTTATATAATTTTCAAAATCCTTTTTTTCTAATAAGTACCGTGTTAAACCATTCCCTTTTTGAATACCGAAGAGTTCGTGAATTCTTGGTCTTCTTAAATCTGCATCAATAAGTAACGTTTTCAAGGAATATTTCGCCATAGTGATTGCTAAGTTTGCCGCGGTAGTCGTTTTGCCAGAACCTGGCTTGGCACTTGTGATTAATATTACTTTTTTGTCTGTATCAACATTAGAAAACCTCAAGTTAGTTCTTAACACTCTATAGGCCTCTGAATATTGATTTTTGGGTTGATGAAATGTTACAAGAGTTTTATCCATTATTTTACTCCTTTGAATCTTGGAATTTCAGTAAGTACAGTGACTCCAATGAGATCTTCGATATCTTTTTTTGTTCTAAGTCGATTGTCCAGTTTATGAATAATAAAAATAATTAAAACTGAAGTAAACAGGCCCATGATTGCGGCTAAAATAACATTCATCGATAAACTTGGTCCTGATGGATATTGAGGAACATCTGCATAATCAACTATCTGAATATTGTCGACCCCAACAATATCCTGTGCCATGATAACAAGTGTTTCAGAAAATTTGTTAACCACCTCCGCTGCCTGTACGGGATCAACATCTATATAATACACGCTTACAAATCTTGAGTCGGATAGCGTATCAACCTCAAGACGATCTCTTAACTCTTCATAAGAAATATCAAGATTTAATTGTTGAATAATCTCGCGAATTACTTTTTTGGTTTTAATGAGCTCACGATAATCCAAAACCAATTTACTATCTATCTGCAAATCTGACATACTGATTCCGGAAAAAACATCTGTATCTTTACCAATAAACATTGTAGTACTTGTTTCGTAAACTGGAACCATCAAATTATTAGTGATGAAAACAGCTGACGCAACGCCAACGACTACAAATAGCAGAATCAGCCACCACATCTTTATGTACACACCAACAATTTGGGCTAGGTTTATTTCTTGTGTTTCTTTTTTCATGAGAATTCTCCTTATCCTAAGTAAAAGCTAAATCATTTAAGCTTCTTTGTATTTTCCTGATTTGATATCATCTAACCATTCTTGATGATCCTGATACCACCTTATAGTTTCTCTAATCCCTACTTCAAAGGTATATTGAGGTGACCATCCTAATTCTCTTGTTAATTTACTATTGTCGATAGCATATCTGCGATCATGACCTAGTCTATCTGTTACATAATGGATTAAGGATTCTGGTTTCATTAATTCGTTTAAAATTATTTTAACGATTTCTATGTTTGCTTTTTCATTATTACCGCCAATATTGTAAACTTCACCTGATATTCCTTTATGAAGAATGACACTGATTGCACTACAATGATCTTGTACGTGCAACCAATCTCTAATCTGCATACCATCACCATAAACAGGTAACGAAACATCATGTTCTGCATTATTAATCATGAGCGGTATTAATTTTTCCGGAAATTGATAGGGACCATAATTGTTTGAACATCGACTGATATTCATTGGGAATTTAAAAGTTTGATAATAAGCTCTCACAAGAAGATCCGATGCGGCTTTAGATGCAGAATACGGACTATTAGGTTCAATTGGAGATGTTTCTGTAAAGAGCCCTGTTTTTCCAAGGGAGCCATAAACCTCATCTGTTGAGACATGCATAAACTTAACGCCGTCTTTATACAGCGGGTAACCCTGCTCATCTTTACCAATTGTCCAGGTTTTTTTTGCAGCATCAATAAGAACCTGAGTACCTAACACATTCGTGTTAACAAATACACCTGGGTTATTAATACTATTATCCACATGAGATTCTGCTGCAAAATGGACGACATAGTCAAACTGATACTGCTCAAATAACTCTTCTACTTGTTTTCTATCTGTAATGTCACCCTTAACAAAGGTATAGTTGGGATTGTGACCCAATTCCTTGTTGTTGTTAACATTTCCAGCGTAGGTCAATAAATCATAATTCACAATTTTATATGCATAGTTGTCCAACACATACTTCACAAAATTGCTTCCAATGAAGCCCGCACCACCTGTTATTAACATCATTTTCATATTCATATACTCCCTTTATTTAGAAGAAACTATGTCTCCCCAACTTAACCCTTCGTACTCACCCTCATATGTGACTTCCTTCCACATTCTAACAAGATCAACGATGATTTTATTAGGATACGCTTCAAGAATTGCTTCAAATTCAACTTCTTTATTTGCAACAACAATGACCTCTGAAGCGTTAATTACCTCATCCATGTCAGCCGTAATGAATTCTTGTAAGTGAGGTATTTTTGCATCAATAAAATCTTTATTAGTCCCGGTTATTTCTGAGATTTTAACGTTCTTATCATAAATACTTAATAAATAGCCTTTTCCGAGTAAAGTTTCTACAACATCTAATATTGGACTATTTCTTAAGTCATCTGTACCTGCTTTAAAACTAAGTCCTAAAACACCAATTTTTCTGTGTTTCTTAGACATAATTATTTCGATTGCATTTTGAATTTGTATTTGATTACTGGATTCGATACTATTGATGACAGGCACATTGATATACATATCTGCAGCTAGTGTTTTTAAAGCCTTTGTATCTTTTGGCAAACATGAACCACCATATGCAAAACCAGGTTTGAAGTAATAATTAGAAATGTTTAATTGTTTATCTAGGCAAAAAATTCTCATAACTTCGTGACTATCAATTTCTAGTTTCTTACAGATATTACCTACTTCATTACCAAAAACGATTTTTAAAGCATGATATGTATTGTTGACATATTTCATGATTTCGGCAACTTTAATGGAGGTTAGAACCAATTCTGCTGGTAATTCTTTGTATAATTCCGTCATAATGGAACGTGCTTGATCATTTTCAACTCCCACAAGGGTAATTGGAGGGTTAAAGTAATCATGAACTGCGGTTCCCTCTCTTAAAAATTCCGGATTGGATACAACAGTAAAGTCCACTTCTCTTTTTTTCCCTGAAGCTTCTTCAATAATTCTGCCCACCTCATTATTAGTTCCTGGCAAAACAGTACTTCTAATGGCAACTACATGAAAGGTATTTTTTTCTTTAATAACTTCTCCAATTTGTTTAGCTACCTTGTAAATGTACTTTAATTCTAAATGGCCAGTTTTAGAACTAGGTGTTCCCACAGCTATGATAGATAAATCCGATTTCAGAACGGCTTCTCTTCCCGATGTAGTTGCACTAAGCCTCTTGGCGTCAGAGCCTTCTTTTATGTATTGTTCTATGTCTTTTTCTATGATTGTTGGTTTTCCACTGTTAATAAGATTAACCTTATTCTCATTAACATCTACCCCAATAATTGTATGTCCCATAGAACTTAGACACCCTGCACTAACACATCCCACATATCCTAATCCAAAAATACTAATATTCATAATATACCTCCTGATCTCTTCGTCATTAATTATTTAAATAGGTTCCTGAATTTTGATAAAACACCTTGGGATAAATCCACCTTCTCTAGTGGCAGGTTGTCCAAAACTCGTCTAGGATTATCAATAAAGAGGCGCTTTGCGCACGCCTCACCGAGATGATCACTAACAAGTTGATAGGCTGTTTTCAATAAGACAGGTCTTTTAGTTACATTGTGTGCATCTGATGCTATAATATGTACATAGCCTTTTCTAATCCAGCTCAAGGCAAACTTTCTCGTACGTTTGTTAATGATGAATTTCGATGACATCTGACCATAGACGCCATGGTCTACAAATTCGCACAATTTATCTTCTTGATTTCTGAAAATCCTATAGCGTTCTACGTGTGCGAGAATAATTTTATAGCCTTTTACACTTAAATCAAATAGCATAGCTTCGTGATATGGATAAAAGTGAAAATCCGGAAGCTCAATCAGTAAATAATCGCTATCCCCTAGAGTTCTTGCTTTTCCATCATTTATTCCTTCGAGCGTCTCCTCGTTTAGATGTATCTCGTTACCTAGATGAACTTTCATTGCAATATTTCTAACCTTTAATGCGTTATTTAACTCTTTGTATTGGTACTCAATTTCAGAAGATGTAAAAAGTGGCACATGGTAATGGGGCGTCGCTATGATTTCTGAAACACCTTGAAGGATGGCTTCATTGATCATTTCAATTGACATTTCAATATCTGTTGAACCATCATCAACACCAGGGATAACATGTATATGGCAGTCTATCATCCAATCACCTACCTTTACCTACTCATTACTTTATCCTGAATTATAACATCTTTTTAAACAAGTCGCAATCTTTAGTATGTGCCTATGTATGAATATTCATTCCTATTGCCCAATCAACACTTTTATTATATAATGAAAATTACCAATAATTTATCAAATATACAAATGAATTAATCCACACATATTTTCAACTTTGAACTTTGAAAAGGAGTGTCAAAATGGATAACATAAAAAAGAAACGTATTTATGGTCTTGATTCCATACGCGGAATAGCCGCTCTCATAGTAGTAATATACCATTATACAACTAGATATAATGAGTTGTTTGGGCACGAATCTAATTTAACTGTACTTGGATTCCCCATAGGCAAGTACGGTGTTCAACTTTTTTTCTTGTTAAGTGGGTTTGTTATTATGATGACCGTACAAAACACGAGTATCGTCGCTTTTGTTAAGAAAAGATGGATCAGGCTAATGCCTATCTACATGGTAGGTGTACTCATTACATATACCGTCGTTAGTATATTTAAGCTCCCAAACAGAGCTGTGTCATTTCCAGAATTGTTGATTAACTTCACTATGCTACAAGGTTATATACCCGATCTTGCACATGTGGACGGTGTGTACTGGACTTTAGTTGTGGAATTGACCTTTTATATCATTATGACTGCCGTATTAATTCTGAAACTAGAAAAACATATGCACCTTGTATCCTTCCTTTGGTTACTTGGCTCAGGTATATTGCTCATCATCAATAGCCAAATCAGCTTCTGGGTGTTTGGTAGATTAACAATTTATACAAATGCTGAATATTGCTATTTGTTTATTTTAGGGATCATGATCTACCACATTCGTCAGAACAATAAAGATAAGCGCTCCTATATGATCATTGCACTTGCCTTCCTGTTTTCATATTTATATTCCAGCTTTATAGAGTTTATTGTTACCCTATGTGTATTTGTTATCATCTTACTCGTCGTTAATGTGGAAATTAAGGTGTTAAATCATCGTATACTTGTCATTCTTGGAGAAATCTCCTATAGCCTTTACCTTATTCATCAAAACATCGGCTATATTATCATCCGATTCATCAATACATATTTTAGCCAAATAGGTCCCTTCTATCTTATTTTTCCACTTGTCTTTTCTATCAGCTTAGCCCTTATTTTGACCTATTTCATTGATATTCCTGTAAGAAAATCACTTTACAAAATATTTGTAAAGTGATTTTCTTTTCACTGTTAATAGACGATATAGGGTTTTAATTTATTAAAAATGTATTTATGACCTGCTCCATTGGAATGTGAGCTATTCGCCATATGTTCTCCTTGATTAAGCACACCAGAAAGTATATCTTTACTCATAATGGAATAAAGGTCAAAAACAGTAAGATTATAATCTATTGCAATATCAATGGATGCCTTATTATAAGGTTATCACCACTTTTCCCTGAGTACACCTTGTGTTGTTAGATAAACAGCTCCAATAGCACCATCCCAACGCACTTCTAAACCAAAGTTTTCCGCAAGCCTAGGCTGAAGGAATAAGACTACTATAATAATAAAACGGCATAAAAAATGGACCGAATTTAATCGATCCACCTTGTTCACAATTTATCAAAAGTGCCTGACCCCAATGTATTAAAAAAGGATCGTAATCGTCTGAGTGATTCCATCCCACTCAACATTCAGTCCAAGACTCTCAACAACAAATCTCAAAGGCAACATAGTCCTTCCTCTTATCGCTTGAGGTACCACGTCCGTTTCTTTATAAACATCATTTAATAGGGTCTTATAATCACCCAGCCAAAGCTTTAATACATGCGACTTGTAGTTTACAGTAACTCTATTCTCTGACCCAGACCAATCCACAGTGCCGCCTAAATTTTCAATAATTGCTCTAATCGGAACCATCGTCCTTCCGTTTTGAACGAGCGGTGAAGTCCCATTTCCTGGGTCTATCTCTTTTTGAACATTGCCAACCATCATATAAGGATCATTTATTTTTAATACAATTTTATTATTTGATCCTGTGGAGACCACTCTAACTTCGTTAGACGATGGGGACTCTGTTCTATCTTTATAAACGGCTTTACAAATATAATAGTAGGTATTGTCTTTTTGAATATTTTTATCCATATAGGTCGTTCCAAGGATTGGAAAATCTGTTATGGGTGATTTATCATAATTATTCGATGCCTTACCTCTATAAAAGTTATAACCTATGATTTCTTGGGTCGCAGATGAAGGAACCTGCCAAGATAGATTTATCCCTTCACTGGTGGAACCTGCACTGATGATCGTTGGGGGAGTATTTATTTTAGGCGGATTATTGTTGGAAACATCAATACCTTCCACATTAAGTGTATAATTGCCCTCCGCATTGTTATTCGTAAGAATTCTAATATAATAATTGCCATCAATTGCTATTGGATGGTTGATTACACCGGTTTCTCCACTTCCAATACTATTGTATTTTGGATATCCATTGTCCTTTAGCTTCCTTAATAAATTAAAGTTAGAATCATACAATTCAGCCTCAATAGTGCCGCTATTTAAGCTGGTTGTGATGGTCAATTTAAAGTTAGCATTTTTCTTTCCATTAAAGTGATAATAGTGTTGACGCCAGCCTTTTATATCAAAGGTGCCAGATTTTAAGTATTTTGCAAGATAATCTGTATAGGGTTGTGCAGAACTTTTCTCTTCTAAATAATCTGCATTGAACCAGGCATTTCTAATAATAAACGAAAAGTTTCCTGAAGCATTTGATGTCCCATAGACTTTTAGATAATATTTCCCTTCCTTAGAAGCTGTTTTCTGAAAATATTTACTTCTATTGGTAGGCAATCCGCGATAGACAGGATAGCCCTCATCGTTCAGTTCACCCAATTTATTTCCCTTCGTGTCATAAAGCTCAAAATACAAATAACCCGCATTTAGATTTGCAGAAAGTGCAAATAGATAGCCAGCGTTTTGTTTTAAATCGACTGAAAACCACTTCACTTCATTCAGGTTCAAGTCATAAGAAGGCGAGCTTTTTTCAATCTCCTTATAATCAATAGCAGCAGGCGAACCCTTGGTCGTTGCATTTAGATCTGTGCTAAATAAACCACCCATGATCATCAGACAGCACAATAAAACCACTACCGTTCGTTTAATAAAAATCATTTGATCTCCTTATTTTGTTCATAGTTTATTAACAGTACCTGACCCTTTTATAAACTATTCTTTTGGACACCAAATTATGCAAATAAAACGGCATAAAAAATGGACCGAATTTAATCGATCCACCCCCATAAGTCCTTTAAAAGCACCTTTTCTCTAATTGCTATTATAGTCTAAATGAGCCAATGATATATATTTTTAAAGCGAAAGAGAGGGTATTTCAGACAAGTTCCTGATTTAACGCAAAAAGAAACTCGTTTCGTGCATTTTCATGTTGATTCATGTACC
The DNA here is from genome assembly GCA_964546035.1 of uncultured Eubacteriales bacterium. Classification (GTDB taxonomy): domain Bacteria; phylum Bacillota; class Clostridia; order Lachnospirales; family Vallitaleaceae; genus CAZJIO01. The sequence goes on from CAZJIO010000012.1 coordinate 22,367, forward strand.
TTACATGATGTAATATAGACTGTATTGCATCTTATTGAAGGGGGATTACATATGTATCAGGTTTACATCATTGAAGACGATAGTTTATTCTCCTCTTCTATTAAATCTATGATTCAGTATTATGCCAAAACGAATCCAAAGTTTATGGTTGATCGAATCGAGATTGTTTCCGAGTCCTTCGAGGAATTTCTTCAAAAGCTCAGTGATTCTTCACACGCCATAAATATTTACATCCTCGATATGGATTTAAGCGCGTCCATAAATGGCCTTCAAATCGCTAAACGCATTAGAAGTTTCGATTTCCATGGTTATATTATTTTTTTGACCGCCCATATTGAAATGACCGCACTCACCTACCAGTATAATTTAAAGGCACTTAACTTTATCTATAAAGGTGATCCTAAACTCAGACATAGTTTCTTTTCTTCTCTTGAACAAATCTGCCTTGAGCAAGACTGTGTTACGATAGATAGTCCTATTCTCCATCATGCTTCCAATAATCTGATTTTTTCCTATAAATTTAACCATTTTATTGTAGCCTTTCATGATATCCTTTATATTGAAACCCATAGTTCAAAAAGGTGTCTCTTAATTCATACCACTGATCGCATTTACGAATACCCTCATACCTTAGTACACCTTAAAAATGAACTACCTAGTTTTTTCCACACCACACATAGGTGTCACATTGTTAATACCCAGTGGATTAAAGAAGTCAGATACCAAAACGAGCGGTATGAACTCCTACTTGATAACGGCACCCTGTGTCCCGTGTCAAAAAAATATATATCTAATTTAGTTAACCTATTGAAATCACAAGGAAAGTAAACGCATTCACTATTATTGGAGGGCTCAAATTGACTTTATTACAAATACTTTGGTATAACCTCATTTATAATCTCTATGTCTATGTGGGATTGGTTTTTATCTATACGACGTCTCATCCTTTTACTTGGCAGATTGCCAAAAAGAAATCCCATTATATTTACTTTTTTCTTGCCATGACTTTGTTGAATGTTCCTACTATTTATGAAAAACTTTTTGGCATACTACCTATTATTATTTCTCTTATTTCAACCGTTGTTACGCTCTCTATATTTCCTATCTTCTCAAAGTTTTACTTAAAACAGTCCTGGCTCAAAGCAATACTTAGTTTTTGTTCCTTAATTATACTATCCATTTTAACAGACTTTTTGCTTACGATTTTCATTACAAAAATCATGCATCTACCCCTCGATACAACAAGCACACTTCTTCAAAGTTTTGGTGTGTTTATGCTGATAATTATTGTTCTATTTGCTACTTTTATCACGGATATCTCTAATAAACGCTTACATAAACCCCTTACCTCTATTTCAAAATCTCTAATTTGGTTGTTAATTATACCTCTCGTTTTTTTTATTTGTATGTACCTTTTTTTCATTTCTACTAGAAATTCTGGAGTCATAGAGTATAACTATTCATTAGGCGTTGGTGTATTTATAGCTATTTTTCTTATCGTGCTCATTTTGCTTTACTATACCAAAAGACAACAAAACAAAATGCACATACAATTCCTTGAAAATGAAAAAAATACCTTAACCAACTATACAAAAACCGTGGATAACCTCTACATGGATATGCGTCACTATAAGCATGATATTCAAAATATCTTATTAAGCCTACGACATTTTATCGATCAGGAGGATTATTCTTCTCTTAAGCAGTTTTACTATACCCATATACTCGAGCAATCACCTGTTCAAAATGAAACCTACCAGCTGCTTTGTAATATGCATCCCATAAAGCATCTCTCTCTAAAAGGTTTGATTTTCAGCAAAATAGAAGATATGACTTCTGCAAATATAACCCTGCAATTAGAACTGATGGAATCCATTGAGCATATCCCTATGGATGATATTGATCTTTGCAGAGTTGTTGGCATACTCCTTGACAATGCGATCGAAAGTGCCACAGAAAGCGTTCATAAAACCATCATATTGACCATTGATATCACTGATGAGATCGTACATATTGGTGTCAGCAATAGCTATATGACCCAACCAGATGTTCAAAAAATGTTCAAAAACAACTATTCTACAAAAGCTAAGGGCCGTGGCATTGGTCTACATTCTTTAACGACCCTGTTAAATAAACATCCAAATACCTGTTTAAAATACAAGCTGGACGAACTGTTTTTTACTCAGTGCATTGAGATTGCTCCAATCTGTTAATTGGCTAAGAAAGAGGATTGAACTTAATCAATCCTCTTTCTTCTTTATTTCCCTAACCACATTCCCTTTTGAATCTGTCACATAGAGACTGCCGTCCTCATAAATAAGATCCATCGCCAGTCCACCCATATACATAACCTCATAGGACTGTCCTTCGTAAATCGGCTTTTCCACATCAATCTCCACATTTCCTGAAAGGGTCTGCGTATCTACCAATTCTCCCTCCTCTAAGGTCAACTTCCGAATCAAATTATAATCCACCACATAAAGATTGACACCGTCTGTGGTGAGTGCCCTGGGCTCATAGAACTTGCACATTTGACCATCCACGAAATCCTTCTCATACTTTGCCCCTGCAAAATACGAGAGTTGACCATCTTGAAGTTTGTAGATGACATTGTTCCCCCCTTGGGATACATATATATTTCGCGCATCATCTATTACAATGCCGGTCAACAAATCCTCTCCCTTAATTATTTGCTCAAATGAACCCTGGGCGAGGTCAATTTTTACCACATCTGATTTGCTCTCAATGTAATCTGAAATAATGGCATAAATGCAACCCGATGCATCGAATCTAAAATCCGTAAACTCCTGAGTGATAGATTCTAGCTCTAGGAGTTGCTGTGGCTGCTCCTCAACCAACTGACAAATCCCCATAACATATTGCTCTTCATCGTTGATCCATTCTTTTGTTGCAAAATACACATCATTGCCATAGGTTCTGATGACCTTTGGCTCAAAATATCCCGTATCGATGGTGGTTACTTGGCCATTTTCAAGCTTTCTAAGGAATCGATCGACGACATACATAACCCCCTCGTCGGTTACTGCAATACTGGAAGGTTCCATAAAAGAGGCGGTAGTCAGCGTACCATCTACCACATCTCGTAGTTGATTTCCTCCATAGATCTTCGTTAAATAATCCATGTTGTATTTCAAAGAGATATCAACCCCTTTTACCCCTTCTTCAACCCTAACTGTGATATAAAATACTTGATTGTAATAGGTCCCTTCAATAAGGGCAGTGCCTTCATTAACTCCCTTAATCATCCCCTTTTCCACTAAGGCAACCGCATTATTTTCAGAAGTCCAATCAATCTTTTCAAAGGGCAGGGCTCTTGTTTTTCCGTTTTTATAGGTTTGTTCTATTAATAAAGGCTGAAGTTGTTGCTCAGAAAGGGTAACGAAACTTGTGTTCACGGTAATCATAGAGGTTCTTTCCTTTTGGACCTGCAAGTAAACATAAAGCATCACAACACAAATCAATAAAGCAAAAGGAACAGCCGCAATAGAAAGCACTCTGTTTCGAGTTTTTCTTCTGAGCCGATCTATTTTTGATTTTTGCAAACCCAATAGCGCCTCTTTAAGAGACGCGACCGTCTCAAATCTTAAATCCTTATCACTCTGGACAGATTTTTCAATGATTCCAGAGAACTCTGTGCTGAGATATGGACAATATTCTCTTATTTTTTTCGCCTGTTTGGGTGAGTGCTTGGTCAATAAATAATAGATTGTCGCGCCAAGACTGTATAGATCACTTCTTATATCTACTGCACCCTTGCCGCCTTCCTGCTCTGGCGAACAAAATAGTGGGCTGTATCCATAAACCTTATACGATTCATTTTTATCCTCAGATTTATGGGCAGAAATACCAAAATCGATTAAAATCGCTCGACTGTCTTCCGTGACCAAAATATTTTTCGGTTTAATATCCATATGCAGAATGTTTTTACTGTGTACATATTGCAGCGCTTCACAAAGTTGCACCATCCACTGAGTCACTTCTTCCTCATTGAACTGCTCCCTTTCTTTAAAAAGATCATCTAGCGACTTCCCTTCTATAAAGCTCTCAATGATATAAGAACCTTTATCATCTTGAAAAATATCCGCAATCTTAGGCAAAGACACATGATTCAGCTTAACTAGGATTTCTTTTTCATTCATTGATCCGTTAAAATGCTTGACCGCCCATTGATTTCCTAAATCTATGTTGGTACAAACGTAAACGCTGCCTTGAGCACCCGTGCCTAAGATGCTTTCTATTTTATATTTATTGTTGAGGAGATCTCCCTCTTTTAAAGATTGAAATTTGGCAGCATTTTGGTAGTGCTGGAACAGAGTTTGGGTTTCCTGATCTGGTGATGGGGACGTTAAGGTAATGGTTTGTTGTCCATCCACCATCGGTTCGTTACTGTGCTCTATGGTTTCAGTATTCTGGCATTCACTATTGATTGTCTCTTCCAATTTTACAGGTACTCACCTTTCATTATTCTTGACATTTCTGCTCAACAAGAGATAACTCATGATATAACTAACCAACATAATGAGTAGGAGTGCCAGCCAAGTTTGTATCAGATGATCCACCTCATACAGGTACATTTTATCAACTACCGTTGGCGGATTGACAGCGAGTGAAGTCGAAAAGGGTAACGCATTCAAATTAAACAAGGTACCCAGTGCCGACATGGTCCATTTACTCACAATAAAGTATGAAATAAAACGTGTCACCGATGTAAACTTAAAGAGCACACCTGCAAAAACCAGTTGAAGTACAATCGCAGCTGGCATCACTAAAGTTGCCCGTTCCGTCGTCTGTGCCGTAGAAGAAATCAGTAATCCAATGGCCGTTGACGCTTGAATTGAAAGGCATAATGTCATCAAATATTCCAGCACCGTACTGCCCAGCAAATCATGGGTGGGTAAATCCAAAAACAGAAAAGATCCTCCCACCAAAAAGCCCGCTTGTAAGGTGCCAATAATGCCTAAAACCGTCACCTTGGACATGAGATAAGGGATTAATCGTAACCCCGTTCGATGCTCCCTTTTAAGAATCTCCCTTTCCTTGCATATTTCTAAAAATGCATTGAGGATTCCCATTAGAGCCGTCATGCAGGAAATGGTAAATAGGATTTCCTTTCCTCCGGTGAAGGTTTTAAAACAATCGTCTTTTTTAACCAGCATCAAAATGAAGAACATTAATGGCGCTTGCAGAAGCATAATGTTTCGGCTCACTTTATCCATGAAAATGATTTTGAAATACCGTTTAAATAAAACAAGGAATTGCTTAATGCCGCTTCCCTTTTTATCCTCTCTTTTTGTAGGTACGACGTCTTTGGAAGTATTTTTCTTAATTTTGTCAAGCATTTGGATATAGCTTTCTGAGGACATCATCTTTTGATGGCTTTTTTTCACCTGCTCCTCTGCTGAAGGACCTAGTGT
>CAZJIO010000012.1:27876-30614 GCA_964546035.1 uncultured Eubacteriales bacterium
TGACCCGATGTAGCACAGCTTGCCTCCCTTTCCCATAAAAATAACCTTGTCACATAAATAGACATTTGAAGTGGCATGGGTCACTAAAATAATGGTTGCGCCATTCCTGGATAGCTTTCTCAACAACTCCATCATGTTTTTATCCATGCCTGGATCTAGACCAGAGGTGGGTTCATCTAGAAACAATATTTTGGGTTTTGAAATGAGCTCAATAGCGATACTGACGCGCTTTTTTTGTCCCCCGCTTAATTTTCTAATGAATTTGTCTGACTGATCCGTTAGAGAAACATCTGCAATAACTTCTTTTATTCTGTCGTTGATTTCTTTTTCCGAGGTATCATCTGGCATTCTCAGCCGTGCACAATAAGTCAACAATTCAACTACCGATAAGGATTCATATAACACATCCTTCTGCTGTACATATCCGATAATGCCTTTATAGGACTCATAGTTTTTCTCAAAGTCCTCTTGATTGATAAAAACCAATCCAGAGTCTGCAGGTCTGAATCGGTTTAAACAATCCATCAAAGTGCTCTTCCCTGCTCCACTACCCCCAACTATTGAAACAAATTCACCTGCCTCGATGGCGATACTCACATGGTCTAGATAGGTTTCATCCGCCTTAGTCTCTCTGTTGATTCCCTTTTTCACAAGGTCCATAGATTCTACAGAGATACCTTGCTGCATTGTTGAATAAATCAACTCATACCCGTGATTGCTCTTAATAAAAACAAACTTCGCATCTAGGGCATAGATGCGATCCTTGTTTTCGAGCTTTACCGGATGATTCACACGTTGGCCATTCAAATAGGTACCATTGGTACTGAGCTGATCCTCTAGCACCCAATTTTCAGCTGCGAACATCACTTTAAAGTGATTTCTAGAGACCATGGGGTGATTAGAGGATAGGCTACACTGACTATCACGACCAAAAGTAAAAGGGACTTCTTGATGCAGTGGCAGACTTTCCCCCTCTATTTTGGTGTTATGTAATTTTTGATAATAGGCGATGGTCACACCCTCAGTGTGGGTTAAGGACTGATTATCAATATAAAGAATATCGCCATGGGCAAGGGTGTAAGGCACTTCATTTCCAAGGATTTCCTTGTTGATGTAGGTGTGGTTTTTCGAACCGAGGTCTTGAACGCTGCAGGTCGACCCATCTATGGCAATTTGCAGGTGTTTTCTAGATACAATGGACTGTGTTAAGACAATCTGACAAAGCGCACTGTCGCGTCCAACAAAATAGGTCTCTTTTCGTGATGATAATTCCACTTTATTAACCATTTTCCCAGCGTATCGAATCAGGAACAGATGCACGTCTATCCCCTCATCTGTCGGTGTTATCACCCATTCCCTTTCCATTAAGAGGGTTTGATTTTGCTCTTGCATCGTCTTACAATCTCTTAAACAAATGGTATAACATGACAGCTGCATCTGCTCTTGTCATCCCTTTATCACCACGGAATAAGCCGGCACTGTTATAGGTAATAATCCCTTCTCTCTCTACTAGGGCGAGATATTGTTCCACCCAATTAGCAATGGCATCTTTATATTTGGCGGTGTAGGCTTTCGTGTTTTTCGGATAGGTATAGCCCTTGATTTCATAAAGCGTAGCCCCACAAATTTTCACCATTTCTTGCTTTGTGATGACATTTAGGGGTTTAAATGTATTGTCCATATAGCCATTGACTAAACCTGCTTTTTTGCTAGATGCGGCATAGACACTGTACCAAGCTTTATTGTCCACATCTTTAAAAGTATTTTGAGCTGTCGCATCATAAAGAAATAATGCCCTAATGAGGATTTTTGAAAATTCGGCACGGTTAATGGTGCCTGTTGGATTAAATGTTGTGGCATTAGTCCCACTGATCATACCTTTTGCCGCTAATACTTCGATGGCTCTCTTCGTATTCAGGTCTAAATTCGATAGATCTGTAAAGGACTTTCTATTCTCCTTAACATAATAAGTACCCTCTTCATTGGTTTTGATTTCTAACTTATTAGTGGGCTTATTCCATACACCACCCAGTGCTTCCTCACTTTCAGCATCTCTTTTAATAAATACACAGTTATAATCTGGGTCTTGGTCAACGGCATTTAAGCCTAATGTCAGCTTGTTTTTAAGTGCTTTTTTATTGTCATTGTCATCTCTTAAGGCGATTTTATAGCTGTCACTACTGATGCTGTCATTTTGCTCTAGCTGAGCTACTTTAGGGGTTACTTTTTCTATTTTCACATTCAACACTTGGTCTAAATCAGCTTTTAACTTTTCAAGATTGACAGATAGCGCTACATTTCCTGTTTCAATGGTTATATTTTCTGCTTGTGATGTTGCAAGGGAAGGCCTTAGGCTAATTACTAAGGCATCCTTTTCCATTTCAACCTTGATTTTAATTTCTGTCGTTATTTTCCTATTAAGTTCTATTTCATTATCTGCAAGGGTTTTTTCCAACATCTTTTTGACTGCTATTTCTTCCAGCGATTGCGAATCAATCGTTGATTTTTCAATGGTTATAACCCCTTGTTCTGGCTTTAGCGTTATAACTGCACTTTGTTGTATGGCATATTCAATGAAATTAGCGAGCTCTGCAAGGGAATCTGCGTGTGTCTTTTGACCTTGGGTCATTTGAGATATTTCAGTTTCTAGTAAGGTGTTAATTTGTAAATCTGTTAAATTTTCTGTGAGCAAGTCATAATTCAGTTCAATTGTTGGAATAGAAATTTGGGTTGCCTCA
>CAZJIO010000012.1:30634-31916 GCA_964546035.1 uncultured Eubacteriales bacterium
AACCAAGTACTGGCTCTTTGCCAGGTATTAATGACGTCCCCTGTTTCTGTCAATGCAAAGAGGATACTACCATTGCCGTCAATTTGAGTCATTTTTTGACCCTCAAATAATTTATCCCTTTCAGTATCATCACCGTAAGGGTCTGTCGAACCTGCAATAACTACTGTGCCATCCTTTTTCAAACCTAGGGTTGATGCATACGATACGGCTATTTGGGTGATATCCTTCCAATCACTAACATCACATTCCTGCCCTTCATTGGAACCAACCGCTACGACTGTTCCATCATTTTTTAAGGCTACTGCATGATTATAACCAACAGCCGCTTGTTTAACGTTTGTCCATCGCTGTGCTGCGGCGAATTCTCCATCAGGATCCCATACCACGGTTACGCTACCGTCCTTATTGACGACAATCCCTCTTTCAAAAAGAGGCTCTGGTGCATAGCTCAATGCATTTTTTATACCTTCTAATTGACTAAATTCACCACTATAGGGGTTGATCATATGTACTGTACCGCCAGCACTTACAGCATAAATATATTCAGAATTTGCCACAACACTAACGATATCCTTGAGTGCGGAGACATCAATGCTTGACCCTTCAACGACGACTGTTCCATCTTCTTTAAGGCCGACTAATATAGAGGTACCCATGTCGATCATTGTAATGTTACGCCACTTACTGCTGTCTAGTGCTCCCAATTCATCTCCATACATATCTGTGGGAAAATATTTCACTGTGCCGTCCTCAAACAGACATGCAAAAGCATTATTCATCACTGAACCATAGGCTTCTTCTGCACTTGCAATTTGTATCACACCCGTTACACTTTTTTGACTTGTCTCCCCGTGGACATTAAATCCTGTCGACACAAACATAAACGTTAACATACACACAAAAAAAATAACTCCACTTCTTTTTCTCATGAAATACCCCTCCGCCCAATTACATTTTTATACTTACATAAATACTTATTCTAATTCTAGGGATATATGTCCTTTTTTTGGCCAACCTCAACAACAGCAACCGTTTACAATTTATTAACAGTGCCTGACACCAAAAGAAACAACAAAAAACCTACCAATTTGAAGGTAGGTTTTTTGTTGTTTCTATAAAATTTCTAATCATGTCTTTCACCCATATTGTCATAGGTTTCACAGAATCGAGCGGCAAACGCCGGCTCTTCTCCCGCTGCATACAAATGTGAAATATCTCCAAAGGCGCTCATTCTAAAGGAAGCAATTCCCTTCCTGCGTTCCTCTGTCACAATTGTGGTTAC
>CAZJIO010000012.1:31944-34822 GCA_964546035.1 uncultured Eubacteriales bacterium
GTTACTGAGGTGGGTGCAGCACAAAGTCCGTGCCATAGAACCATAGGAGATATGCCGAGTAAATGTCCCAACATGACACACTCAACTGCAAAGTGACAGAACAAAACGATGGTATCATTATTCGGACTGACTACACGGTAAATATTTCCCTCTCGCTTATATCCATGATGTTCTAGCATTTCATCTAGACCGCTATAAACGAGCAATGCCTCTTCAAAAACCTTTCCACTCTGCATAACAGGTTCTTTATGCCAGGTGTCTTTATCATAATATGTATCGACTACTGACCAGTCCATAGGCAGCCAGTCCCATGTAATCCGCTTCTCTCCTGTTCTTTCGTCAATAATCGGCGCACGAAATTCTCTTAGCCATTGAAGTTCTTGGGCTTCCCGGTTCATTTTTTTAAGTGTAACGGATGCCGTATCTTTAGCTCTACCCAATGGAGACACATAAAATGCCTTGACCTCCAACTTCAGCATTCGATCAGATAACAGTTCCGCCTCCCTCCACCCTTTTTTTGTCAGGGAATCGATTGAGTAATCTGGATCACCATGTCTGATAATGATTAGTTTCATATAAGCCACCTCTTGTTCGTTTATTTAAGAATGTCCATTAAGCCTTCTAGCATGTCTTTTAGAGTAATCTTAATCTTTAATCCTACAATTAAGATTTCCTCATTTACCGTTATAGATTGAAGGATCAGTTGGTCTGGTAAATCTGTGTTAATGATAATTAATTGTTCCTCTTGATCTATTTGAAACTGATTGCTCTTTGCATCTAACAATAATTCAAATATTTTGTTTTTAGACAAAGTCAGCTTTCCTATTTTGGCTGACACAATTTCAACTGCAAAGGTATTGTCTTTAATCATTGGAGCAAACTTGATTCTTATGATTGTTGGCACTAAACCCACATATTTCATTTTTATCCCAAGCTCCAAATCACTCTTATTGGCACTAATGATAAAATCAGATATGTAATTTTCTTCCTTTATTGTTGCTAACTTGTCACTCATATAGTCATTAGCCAACATATTTAGTTCATCTTCCCTAATCTGTAGCGTCATTTCCCCGCTATTTTCAAGGGCACTGGTGAGTGCTTGAATTAATTTTTCATTTCTAAAATCTTCCATGGTAACCTGACTGTCTACTGAATCATCCATCAATTCTGAGTCATCCCATATAAAAAAAATAAACGTTGCAAATAAAATCAGAATGACCATAACAAACCATAGCGCTATAATTTTTATCCTCTTCATTAATTTGCCCTCACCACTTTTTCTGACTCTAGAAAAAATTATAAACTATAAAAATCATCTATGCAATATATAAAACTAAATGAGGACCTCATGATTAAGTAGCATCACCAGGTCCTCATCTCTTATCTTCTCAGTTTATCTTCTTCCTCTTCATTCTCACCACTTTTATCGCCAGTTATATCTTTAAAAATGCCGCCTCCGATAAAGGGTATAAGTCCTGGCCCTGTTAAAGGACCAGTTGTCCACATACCGCCCAATACAAGGGGTACAATTGGTATGCCAATATCGTCTTCTTCGTTGGGTTTTTCATTTTTTTCATCCATTTATAATTGAGCTCCTCTATATGAATTTGCTCCCTTAGTATGCCCTTACTATCTTACAAAATACTCGTCATCACAGGATATTCCTCTTCTCCTGTTTCTTTTCCAATTGTACCGCCTATGACCGGCGATAAACCCGAATGCAGCAAACTTGCTCTAAAAATAGAACGCGTGCCATATCTGCTTCTAATGGCATCTATGGATTTATCAATGAGTTGATGTTTATCAAAATCAAAAGTACCCAACTCCAATAGTGACAATTGAACAAAATCATTGCTGCAGAGCTCTGTGACTCTGACCCCTAATTTTCTGATTGGCGACCCATCCCACAGTTCATCAAAAAGTTGCTTAGATATGTTGTGGATGTAGGTTGTTGAGTCCATAGCCATTGGCAACTTGCGCTGGTGGCTTGAATACTTAAATTCAGCTGTTCCAATGGATATTGCAACCAGTCTAGCACATAACTTTATTTCTCTCAGCCGCATACCTACCATTTCACTCAAAGACATTAAAACTTTGTAGGCGGTTTCTGAGTCCTCTACATTAAAGGGTACCGTGGTTGAGTTTCCCAGGCCTTTTACAATTTCATGGTTGCCTTTTCTCACCGGACTGAAGTCTATGCCATTGGCGTAGTCATGAATCATATAGGCGTAACTCTTCAGATGTGAATACAGCATTGTAATGCTTGCATTTGCTAGATCCCCAATTGTTCTAATGCCCATTTTCAGTAGTTTCTTTTCCGTTTGACTACCCACCATGAATAAATCTCTAACCGGCAATGGCCACATCTTCTCTGAAATTTCATCCGGGTATAAGGTGTGCACACGGTCTGGTTTTGTAAAATCAGACGCGACTTTTGCAAGTATTTTATTATGGGATATCCCAATGTTGACGGTAAAACCCAGTTCATCTCTTATTCGATTTCGAATGGTGTTGGCTGCTTCTACAGGTTCACCGAAGTGACCCGACATATGGGTATAATCTACAAAGCATTCATCAATACTAAATCTTTGTACATGGGGAGAATATTCTCTGATGATTTCAACCATGGCATTGCTGGCTTTCATATAGAGATGATAATTAGGCGATACACAAACTAAATTGGGGCACTTGTTAAAGGCATCTCGGAGTGGTTCTCCTGTCTGAATCTTGAAGGGCTTTGCAGGCATGGATTTGGCTAGTACGATACCATGCCGTGACAGTTCATCCCCTCCAACAACGGATGGAATGGTCCGCAGATCTATAAGACTCCCCTGCTGCAAAGCATGAACTGCTGACCAACTCAAATAGGCAGAGTTGG
>CAZJIO010000012.1:34834-52595 GCA_964546035.1 uncultured Eubacteriales bacterium
AAAATACGTGAAGTGGTCATGGGATAGCGCCTATTGGTTGATGCGAACATATGTTCTTTTTTATTATATGCTAGCTTCAACGAAAAAACAACAGGAAAAATACTCTAATTTTTCACACTAAATTGTATAAATTATTCGTGTAGATTATATAACCCTTCAAAGTTAAACTGATATGAGTACGATTAAAGGGGATGAAAAATGAAAAATCAAAAGCCATTCATTACCGTATTATTGTCCATATTTATTGTAGTTATGCTCTTAATGGGGTGTAGCAAAGAGGCTCTTAACACAGTGGAAACAACAATGGATACGACAGAGCCAGTCACGCTGTTATCAACTGAGGAACAAATCCCAGCTGATAACAGTTTAACCGCTCTAGAACTGGTTAAATTAATGGGCAATGGGATCAACCTGGGCAATACCATGGAAGCCTACGGACATGACACTTTAGGTACCGAGGCAGAAATTACCACCTATGAAACCCTATGGGGACAACCAGAAACGACAAAAGCAATGATCCAAGGCATGAAAGACGCAGGGTTTGATACTTTGAGAATTCCTGTCGCCTGGACAAATGCAATGGACTTTGAAAGTGGCGATTACACCATTGGTGCCGCATACTTAGACCGTGTTGAAGAAATTGTTAACTATGCCCTAGATGCAGGTCTATATGTCATCGTCAATGACCATTGGGACGGCGGCTGGTGGGGCATGTATGGTTCTGCCACTGAGACAACTAGAAATTCAGCTAACAATCTCTACATCTCCATGTGGACACAAATTGCTAAGAGATTTCAAGATTATTCAGACAAACTCATTTTCGAATCGGCCAATGAAGAACTCGGCGATCGACTCAATGATGTCACCGTTGCAGAAGACTCAGGTACTCTTAGTAAAGATGATTGCTATCAGCTAACCAATCAAATCAACCAAACCTTTGTGGACACGATTAGAAGTTCAGAGGGCCATAACTCGGAACGTTTCTTGCTAATTGCCGGTTACAACACCGACATTACAGCAACTTCTGATGAACGTTTTAAAATGCCTACGGATGTGATAGAAAATAAATTATTATTGTCGGTTCACTATTACACACCCTGGCAATATTGTGGAACAGATAGTGTTACCAGTTGGGGAACACAAAACCATTATAAAGAGCAAAATAAGTTACTCAAGTTGATGACCAAATTTACGGATATGGGCTATGGAATCGTTATTGGCGAATATGCTGTACTGCCTACCGCAGACGGTACCATCAAGGACAACACCGTAGATTTTTATAGAAATTTCCTAGACAATTGTGATCTCTATGGTTATGTACCCATGTTATGGGATACCAACAGTTTCTTTAAAAGAGATGCACTGAGAATTGTAGATACCGGTATTGCCGAACTCTTCAAAGAGAGAAGCTATGAAACCCAAGCTTCTTTAACCGATGAAAAGGTCAAAGCAAATGCACAAATTTCAATGGATCAAGCTGTTGACTTTGCTGCTGCGAATAATGCAGATATTGACAAACCAACCCTTAACGGGGATGAAGGCGCTGTTGCTTGGATCATGTTTAACAGCAATGATGGTCAAGTAACCTACAGCGTTGGTGACCTGTATGATCCATCCTTAAAGACGGCGGGTGTTGATGCGACAGATGTTGAGATTACAGGGCCAGGAACTTACACCATCGGCCTTGACTTTACTGGAACATCTGCTGGATACGCCAACAATTCCTCTTTTTCAGCGATTGGTATTTCAAACGGTGAATTGCTCTATCCGGGATATATCATCACGATCACAGAAATAACCGTTAGTGATATGCCCTATATGCTTTCAGGAACACCTTATACCACCACCGATGACGGCAAGTGTACCCGCCTTAATCTCTATAACTCATGGGTAGGCTCTATTCCTACCGAAGCAAGAACGGCGACCGGCGATACCTCCAAAGTCTCTGCCACGGTCATGAGTGGCCTTGGTCATGCAAAAAATATATCCATTACCTTTGAATACGGACCTGCAAAATAGGTTGAAAAAGCAAAAAAAGATTGGCTCGCGTCAGTCTTTTTTTGCTTTTCAACATGATGTTATAGTCGTTTGAACAACCTATACAAAATCAAGGCTGCATCGGATCTCTTAACACCATTTTTACCATTAAATTGTCCCGTTGTGCCGCTTGCAACGATGCCTTCTCGATCGGCGAGTGCTAGGTATTGAGTGACCCAGCTTGGGATATTATCTTTGTATTTACTCAGATATTTGTTAGGGTCTATTGGATAAATATACCCTTTTTGCTCATACAAACTGGCTGCACATATTTTAACCATTTCTTGTTTGCTGATCACATTGAGGGGTATAAAGGTATTGTCTGGGTACCCGCCTATAAGCCCTGCCTTTTTACTGGATGCTATATAGGGTGCATACCAAGCCGTATCATTGACATCCGTAAAAGTATTCTTGGCTGAGGCATCGTACAAGAATAAAGCTCTGATGATTATTTTTGTAAATTCCGCTCTGCTGATTGAACCATTTGGATTAAAAGTGGTCGCTGAATTACCTGAAATCATACCCTTTGCTGCTAGGATTTCAATGGCTTGTTTGGTCTGATCGTCTAGATTGGAGAGGTCTTGGAAACTCTTTTTATTCTTTTTAACAAAATAAGTACCACTTTCGTTGGTTTTGATTTCCAACTTGTTTGTGGCCTTCTTATAGGATCCCCCTAACGCCTCTTCATTGCCATCAGCCCGCTTAATGAATACGCAATTGTAATCTGTATCGTCACTGACCGCTGCCATACCAAGGGTTAGTTTATTTTCCAGGTTAGCTTGCTCACCTTTTTTAATACGGATGCTATAGCTGTCTGGAATCTGTTGAGCAGTTAATAACTGCTTCACTAATTGATTGTCTTGCAACACGCTTCCGATGGTCGTCAATTGTTCTGAGTCGAGGGCGTTTGGGAGACTTCCTGTTACCGATGCCTCTATCTTATCAATTTGTATGGTGATTAATTCATCTATTTCACCCTGAAATTGATCTAAATTCATAGATACCTCAACGGCGGCTGTTACTACCGTGAGTTGTATGGCCTCTCCTGTGGCAAGGGATTGATCGAGCTTGATCTGATAATGATCTGCATCCATATCGGACTTAACCTTTATGCCTGCTCCAATTTTTCGATTGAGTACGATACCCGCTTCTGCAATGGTTTTTTCCAAGGTAGTTTTCAGAGTATTTGCTTCTGCAATTTTGACCTCAATGGCAGATTTTTGAATATGAAGGACATCTCCTACGGATTGAATGGTCACCACTGCACTTTGCTGAATGGCATACTCCGTGAAATTTGCTAAAGCATCCAGCGCATCTGCATGTTCCTTTTGTTCTTCTGATATTCTTTTAATTTCAGCATTCATGATGGATTTGATCTGGGCATCATCGAGATTTTCCCCTATTAAAGTGTAGTCAAATTCCAAGGGTTTAATTTCTGGGTTTTGCTGACCGAAAATATAGTCTGAATAATTCTCCTTTGATCGAGCATAGTTTTTGATGATATACGGATTATTATAGTGTTCATTATCCCTATAAATTGCCACTGCTGTGTTTTCTGAGTAAACAATAATCGCATCAAACTCAACATTCGATTTCAGAAGATATTCGTTTTTTTCATATTTTAGGTACTCTGAGACATTCTCGGTCTCATTGAATCCCGGATAAATGGTCATCTCAGAAAGCTCATTACTTTCAGGTGTAGCTAGGGTTTCAAGATAACTCTCCTCAACTTCTTCCTCTGTACAACTTATGAAGGTGCCTTCGAAAGTTGCTTTATAAGGACTTATTATTAAACGCTGAGTTTCAGTCACTTCACTGATATAAAAATAAATAAATTTGTCTGTTACATTTGGATGGCGAAACGTATCACCTCTTTCAACAGTCGTTTTATTCCAAAGCACACGACCGGTATTAATATCTAAACAAACCATCCCATAATGCAAATCTGACATGCCGCCTATGATAATTTGTCCTTCCTGTAACCACTCCATGGCAAAGCCATTAAACCCATCCACATTCAGCGGATAGGTGGCTAAAATTTGGCCGTCAAAGTCGTACTTGAAGACTTTGCCACCTGCTTCTGCATAAAATACATTGCCCACTTTTAGTGAGGATTGATAGCGATTTTCATGCTCATGTCGCCACAGTTGATTACCTTGGGCATCTAGTTTCAGCATGTAACCCTTGTGATCTTCTGAATCATTTGCAAGGATAATAACTGCCCCATTATTTACAGGAATAACCCCATGGTGCAGGACTTCAAGTTTGGCATCCAAGGGCTCAATATGCACCAGATTTCGACCTGCTTCAGCTCTCACTTCAATGCCGCTTCCGATCTGTTGAACCAATAAAAAACACACCATTACCATTACAAGAACAATCTTTCTCTTAGTTTTCATCTGCTCTCCTCTTATTGGAATTTTCTTATGGTGTATACACCATGTACATCCTTAAGAGTATATGTCCCTGTTCTGGAAAATATTAGAGAGGTTTGATGGCGACTATATTAACAGTACCTGACCCCCTAACCAGTTTAGAAATTTTCATTTCACTCGTCCTTACAACTCTACTACCTTTTCAACCGTTAAGTTATCATGCAACATATTCATAGCAGCTTCTAATACCAGTATGAATATTAAGAATGACTCATTAATGAAAGCTAATTTCCCCGAGGTAACAGACATACGTGTACCTCTTGATAATTATGATACCTTGTTAAGTAATAAAAGAGCTAAAGAACTTCTCGATTGGGAACCCCTATATAATCGCATTTCTTTTCTTCCTGTGTCTAAATATTCATTCGCTTCTGTAATCACATCATAATCTTGCTCCTCAATTGCTGCGAGAATTAGAGTAAATGCTGATTTTAATTTTAATGTCAAGGCGATATTGATAATCATTATCATTGCCAAGAATTCCACTGACTATACCCCTTAAGTATATGTCCTGAGTTGATAAACATTCTAAATTCGCACTTTTTACTTCTCGGTAATCCATCGCTGATTTATACGTATTTTGCGGTTCTAGACTTGCCTGAAATTAGGATTGCTATATGTATCTGTATATGTTATTATGCTAATAAATAGAAGATTTATTAGCATAAGTCTAATATTATTGTATCAAGAAACAGTAGTAAATTGAAATCTATTGTCTTTATTAAACAGTACCTGGGGAGTAGCAATGGACAAATATATTGCGTATATTTTAAACGCACTCAATGGCAAGGATCAAGTACAAACCGCACTTGATATTAAGGACTGGAATTGTATTCTAGATATTTCATGTACCCACGCTCTACACTGTTATGTTTACGACTTCTATCAACCTTTTTTCAAAGATCAATTGCGTAAAGATCCCTCCATGATAGAATGGAAAAACTTATGTCTTACGACCGTTATGAGACAAAGGAAAGACCTTATTCTCGTCAAGAAGGTGCTTAAAGAACTTATAAAAGAAGGTGTCCCTTACATATTAATGAAAGGACCCGAACTAAATAACTTATACCCCAATCCCTCTTTACGACTTATAGGTGATATTGATCTCTTAGTTCATCACGATGACTTAATGAGAATACAATCCATTATGCCAAGATTTGGTTATAAGCATGAACCAGAAAAGGATACCGAAAAAGAAATTGGGTTTCTTCATGAAGAGGGTTTACCCTTTGAAGTTCATCATCATTTGTTTAAATTATCTTCTTTTGGAAATACAGATTGGTTTATTAAAAGAGTATGGGAAACACGACAATTCGATGACACCTTAGATTGCTTTGTAATGAGCGCAACAGAAGGTATCACGTACCTACTTGCCCACACTGCAAAACATGTCTTAGGGACAGGTATCGGTCTGAAAACACTTTATGATATTAAACTTTATATCTCAGCCCATAGCACTCATATTCAATGGGAACAGGTCAACACTGATTTAAAGGTATTAGGTATTTTTGATTTAAGTCTATATTTGCTAGAGTTATGTCGTCGATATCTCGGACTAGAACTGAATCAACATTACAGCATTGATGAATCCATGCTATCAAGACTTTATGAATTGATTATACGAGCTGGTAATTTTGGCAAGAGCCAAGAGTTCATACTAGAAAAAAGATACGAAACACTTCTCTATAAAGAAAAACAGACTAAGAAACGATTATTTTCACTTGTTTTTTTACCCTTGAGCGATATGAAAGATCGATATCCTCTTCTCCAAAGATATCCGGTTTTATTACCATTTTTTTGGCTTAATAGAATTGTTAAAGTTGTGTTCAAGTCCAAACATTCTATTAATGAACTAGGACGCCATGATAGCATGCGACAAAATGTCATCTATAGAAAAGAAATCTACGAGTTTTTTAAAAAATAATGAATGAGAGGTGCCAATAATATGTTAAACGAATTATGTGTTGTGAAGATTTGTAAGGAAGCGGAACCAACAGATTTTGGTGATGAACTCGCTATGATGAATATTGAAACTGGCGAATATTTCGTCATTAACGCAGTTGGTCGAGAAATTTGGAATCACATCAATGGTCAATTAACCATCGAAGAAATCGTTGAAAAATTAGTGGACGTTTATGACATCTCCATAGAACCATGTCGCGCTCAAACCCTTGACTTTATTAATGAAATGATAGATGGCAAATTATTGGAAGTGGTCTCCTGTGACTAATCAAATGTTGTATTATAAAATATATGGCTTTACTGTTGCTTCAGAACTTCCCCTAGACTTACCCACAATTCTTTCATCCACACCTGATATAACCCTTAAGCTTATGGCTCCTTTGAATCAAAATGGAGATCCAGACGAAGGTGTTGAGGTTGATATGCAAAAAGATCATACCACTGTTAAAATATTTGGTGTTGCTGAATATAGAATTACGCCTAATTTCAATATAGAAATATCTCCTGAAATTGAAAACTATAAAAATAGCGAATTATCACTTTACGCGCTTGGCACTGTTTTTTCAATTGTATTTTGCATGAAAGATATGATTGCCCTACACGGATGCTGTGTCAATGTTAATGGTCAATCCGTTGTCATTATGGGCGATAGCGGAGCTGGTAAATCTTCTATTGCACGCGGTTTTATTAATGAAGGTTTCAAACTCCTAAGCGATGATGTATCCTTGATTTCCTTTGATGAAGAGATTAAGATTATTCCTAGTTATCCATCTCAAAAACTTTGGACAGATACCACTGATAGCTTTCAAATTATTACACATGAATTTGAACGGATTTCAAACCGTTACGACAAGTTTTCAGCTCCTATATTAGATGCCTTTGAAGAAAATAATCTGCCAATAGGGGCTATTATCTTACTAGAAGCGGCTGAAGTATCTGAAGTCCAGATTAGTGAACTCACTAAAAAGCGTGCGCTTGAAGCAGTGTTTGATAACACCTATCGGGAAGAATATATTCATTATATGAACAAAAGTATGCTTCAGTTAAAAATATTATCAAACCTCGTAGCTCAAGTTCCAGTGTACCATATGGTTCGCCCAGCAAACTCTTTTACTGTAAAGCGTCAGGTTAATAAAATATTGGAAATAATTAACAGCAACCCTATTGCAAATACAATTTGAATATGATACTATATTTATATACTTAAAACAATAACATAACACATATTAAATTATAACTCATACAGGAGGAAATCATTATGAAAAAAGTTTGGGATGCACCTAAAGTGGAAAAGTTAGATGTAAAAGCTACTGAATTTAGAGGACCTAAAGGACCTAAGGGACCTAAAGGACCTAAAGGACCTAAGGGACCTAATCCTCACGTAGGATCATAATAAAAAAAATGGTACTCATTCAATGAGTACCATTTTTTTGTTATCTAGCTTATAAATTTTATTGCAGATGCTGAGAATATTTTTTCGATGGGTTACGGCAATAATTGTCATGTCCTTATATGAACCTTCTAATTCCCTAATGAAGGCTTCTTCAGTTTCATTGTCTAGGGCTGAGGTTGCTTCATCCAGAATCAAAAACTGTCGTTCTTGTACAAGAGCTCTTGCAATACATAGCCGTTGTGCTTGTCCCTGAGAAAGATCATTACCTTTTTCGTGAATATAGGTATCAAGTCCATTCTCTAATGAATCAACAAAGCTCTTAATTTGTGCCACTTGAAGTGCTAAATCAATTCTCTCTTTTGTAAACGTATCTTCAATAAATAGATTATCTCTAATACTTCCAGAAAAAAGTGTATTACCTTGAGATACATATGCAAATTCATTTTTCAGAACATTTAAGTTATTCACTTTGTTTCCATCCAACTCCGTGATTAAAATATCCCCTTCCTCAGCATCCACTAACGACAATAAGATATGTAAAAAAGTCGTCTTCCCCTTCCCTGATTTCCCAATAATCCCAATATGATCACCACGCTTAAGAGAGAAATCAATACGATTTAAAATAGGTGTAGTCGGTTGATAAGCAAAAGACAAACCTGTTATACTCAAATCTTTAATTAACTTACTGGGTCCAACTATGAGTTGATGTCCATCTGTTTTAGAATCCTGTAGTTCTACAATTCGATCCATAGAGGATAAGGAAGAGATTAACATCGGAAGTGAAGAAGCCATCTCTGAAATTGGCGTTTGAATTTCTTCGATTAACTGTAAAAAAGCTGCAAAAGTACCGAATGTAATCAATCCAAAGGATAAACGATAAGCCCCAAAAGCTAAGGTACAGAAAAAAGCAATGCTATATCCAACTTCTATCAAGATATTGGCTTTTATACCAATTATATTTTTACGACGCAAGAGAGCAAACCTTTTGTTTTGAAGTCCTCTAACAAGTTCAATGTTATGGTTCAGAAAATTATAAGTTTTTAAGATGATTAAGTTTTGTAAGGACTCATTAATAAGAGATCTTTGTTCACTCGCTGTTGCTTGAACATTGTATTGAATTTCCTTTAGCTTACGGCCAATAATCATACTAAAAAGAATGGTGATTGGCGTTACGAGGAAGGTTAGTACGGCCAGTAGAGGATCGTAATATGCAAGAATCGAGAATGCCATGACCAACTGTAAAAACATAGCAATGAGTGTTGGTATAATTGTTGTTAAGGAATACACAATTTGCTCAATATCATCATACAAACGTGTCAATAAATCCCCGGTTTTATATTCATTTAATTTTAACCACTTTTTGTTATAAGTCGTTCTTAGTAAATCAAGTTGCATCTTGTTTAACATTGTATTTTTTAATTTGACCCTATAATAGGAAAGATAACTCCCCACAAGTAAGTCAATAACCAGTAGCAATGCAAACAAAATGCCAAATTTAAAAGCGACATTAAGCTCTTTGTTGACAGCAGCATCAATTAAATTCTTTGTTATAAGGGCTATAGCAACACTAATAACCGAAATACTGATATTAAGAAATGTCAGCAGTAGTATAGCTAGTCGATATCCAATTGAATAACGATTCAATCGCATATAAGTTTTGAACTCAAATAACACTAAAAGTTTACTTAGTTTCTCCATATTTACCTCCGATTTATGCTATACTTATTTTATCTCAATACACCATTAAGGTCAATAATAATTAAAATAAAGGAGTTTACTCATGATTTTTACAATAAAACTAATTTCATTATATTTACTTATTACCTTTTTTACTTTATATGCAAATATCAGTATCAAGATAATGCCAATAAAAAAATTGCTATCAAAGGTCACTAACAATACAACAGAAATTGACAACACATTAAATCCTACTGAACGTGGTCGGTTAAGTAAAATCATTAATATTATTGATGTTATTTCTAACCATGTCCCCTGGCGGGTCAAATGTTTTGAGCAAGCACTTACCACTTTATACATGGCAAAAATTCTTAATATCGATCTCAATGTCTTTTTTGGCGTTCAAAGAGAAATTGACGGAAAAATCAATGCCCATGCCTGGACTAAGTCAGGCGGGCGTATATTAACTGGATTTGATGAGCATGAAAAATATACAGTAGTACTAACACGAAGTTATAAAAAAAGGGATCGAATATAATCGATCCTTTTTAATGCACTAGTCTCTACCCCACAGGTCCCTTGTATATACTTTCTCATAAACATCTTCCAAATCATCTGACAATCTATTGGTTACAATCACATCACTCAACTTCTTAAATTCTTCCAAATCTTTAATGACCCTTGAACGGAAGAATTCCTCTTCCTTTAACTCCGGTTCATAAATAACAACTTCTATCCCTTTTGCCTTAATTCTTTTCATAATGCCTTGTATGGATGATGCTCTAAAATTATCCGAATCCATTTTCATTGTCAATCGATAAATCCCAACCACTTTAGGGTTCTTACCGATAATCATATCTGCAATATGATCTTTTCTGGTTGCATTAGAATCGACAATCGCCCCAATCAAGTTACTGGGCACTTCATTATAATTAGCCCGTAATTGCTTGGTGTCCTTAGGCAAGCAGTATCCACCATACCCAAAGGAAGGATTGTTGTAATGGCTTCCTATTCTAGGATCTAGCCCTACACCTTCTATAATTTGCTTTGTGTTTAACCCTCTAATTTCTGCATAGGTATCCAACTCGTTGAAATAAGCCACTCTTAGTGCTAAATAAGTATTAGAAAACAACTTAACCGCTTCTGCTTCCGTAGAATCCGTAAATAATACGGGTATGTCTTTCTTTATTGCCCCTTGTATCAATAAATTAGCAAAGACTTGGGCACGCTCTGACTGCTCACCTACTACGATTCTAGATGGATATAGATTATCATATAAAGCCTTACCCTCTCTTAAAAATTCAGGAGAGAAAATAATATTTTCCGTATCAAACATCTCTCTTACTTTTTTCACATACCCTACTGGCACCGTTGATTTAATGACCATGGTTGCCTCTGGATTAATTGATAGCACATTAGCGATTACCGCTTCAACGGTTCTTGTATTAAAATAATTCTTCTCAGGATCATAATTAGTAGGCGTTGATATAATAACATAGTCTGCACCTTCAAATGCCTTATAAGCATCTGTGGTGGCGCTCAAGTTCAATTCCTTGGTTGCTAAGTACTCTTCAATCTCAGCATCCGCAATAGGTGACTTACGATTATTGATCATGTCCACTTTTTCTTGAATAATATCCAAAGCAATAACCTCATTGTGCTGCGCTAGTAATATAGCATTAGATAAACCAACATATCCTGTCCCTGCAATTGTAATTTTCATTCTCAATTTCCCCCTTATAATTCTATAATTTAATGTGATAAAACTCTTTATACCATTCTACAAACTTGCCTAAACCTTCTTCAATAGTCGTACTCGGTTTAAATCCGATGACTTTTTCTAAATCGGAAACATCTGCAAAGGTCTTTAGAACATCCCCTGGTTGCATTTCCATATACACTTTAACTGCTTTCTTACCCAACTGATCTTCTAAAACAGAAATGAATTTTTCTAGTTGAACCGGTTGGTTATTCCCAATGTTATAAATCTTATAAGGTGCAAAACTGCTGCTCACATCGCAATCTTCTTCATTCCACTCAGCATTTGGTTGTGGTGCTAATGGCAACAGCTTAGAAATTCCTTCAACAATATCCTCAACATATGTAAAATCACGTTCCATCTTCCCATGATTAAAAACCTTAATCGAACGATCTGCTAATATATCTTCTGTAAAAGAGAAGTAAGCCATATCCGGTCTACCCCAGGGTCCATATACTGTGAAGAATCTAAGTCCAGTGGTAGGTATACCATATAAATGAGAATAGGTATGCGCCATGAGTTCATTTGCCTTTTTAGTTGCTGCATATAAGCTGACAGGATGGTCTACATTATGATTGGTAGAAAAAGGCGACACTTTGTTTCCCCCATATACAGAACTTGATGAAGCGTAGAGCAAATGCTTCACAGGGTGATTCCTGCAGGCTTCTAATATGTTAACAAATCCTATCAGGTTAGAATCTACATAAGCATAGGGATTAGTGATGCTGTAACGCACCCCTGCTTGAGCTGCAAGATTCACGACATAATCCGGTTTGTTTTGTTCGAAAAGCCCATCAATAGAGGACTTGTCCTTTAAATCCATCGTGTAAAAGGTAAAATTAGGATGTTGCTCTAAAAGGTTTAATCGGCCTTCCTTGAGTTTCACATCATAGTAATCATTCATATTATCAATTCCAATGACTTGATGAGATTGATTAAGTAGCAATGTTGATAGATGATAGCCTATAAACCCAGCTGCACCTGTTATTAATATTTTCATAATCTATTTTCTCCTTATTGAAAAATCCAGTTATTGAACGGTCACCTAAGCTTTTAGTATAGTTTACCATAAAAACTTTCATTTTAGAAGAGCATTCTACTTTTACTTGGTAGTAACGTGTTAACTTGCTAATCATCAAGAGTAGAGCAAATGACCTATTTAAATAACTGTTTTATATATGGTATACTTCCAGTAATTAGGCTTTTTCAGCTATAGAGCACCGGTCACTTTACAACAAAATGAATAATACCAACTCCCGATAGGATGGTAGCCAGTTTTTCAAAGCGACGTTTTCGTTTTATTCATAACTGGATAAGCCCACAGGAGGCCATTTCATGAAAAAAATAATAACACTCATCATGTCATTATCCATTCTCTTCAATCTAGCAACCGTCAATTCATATGCCATCACACCAAGTCTACAAGGCGCAAAGTATGTTATGTCCTGGCAACTTGATTCAGGTGGTTGGTCTAAAGATAATCCTAATCATTACACCCGGTATTGGAATGGAACAGAAAAGAAAGCTGCCTATTACCAATCAAATCAGGTTACACCTCTTGGCACTATTGACAATATGGCCACAATAGGTGAATTAACTTACTTAGTTGATGCCTATCAATTAACGAAAGATGCAACAATTAAAAAATCCATCTTAAAAGGCCTTGGCTTTTTAATGACGATGCAATATGAAACAGGTGGATTTCCACAAGTATATCCAAAACAAGATACTGTATCCTCTGCCTATGAAAACGATGCAACCTTCAATGATGAAGCAACTGTCAATGTATTGAAATTGTTGAAAAATGTTATGAATAAAGAATCCGGATTTTCATCTGATTTGATAGATAGCAACTTGTACTATCAACTAAAAACAACCTATGATAAAGGCATCGATTTTATTCTTAAGGCACAAGTAGTTGTAAATGGCGTAAAAACGGCCTGGAGCGGACACCACAACCCATATACCTATGCCGCGACAAAAGGTAGATCTTTTGAGCCAGTTGCACTCATTAGTAGAGAGTCCGTTGCAATAGTTGACTTTTTAAAATCATTAAACAGTACTGATTCGAGGATACAAACTGCTATCCTATCCGCAGAAATATGGTTTGTAAAAACTGTTGTACTCAACAAAGAATTTAATTATGGTGGCTCAAACAATGTATATTACTTAAATGATCCTGGAAAATATATGTGGTATAGATATTATGAAATTGGCACCAACAAAGCGCTCTTTGGAGATACGGATGGCAGTGTCCATTATGATATCCACGAAATTAGCAAAGAAAAAGCCAACTATTATGGTTGGGCTGGCAATTGGGGTAAATACATCTACCTAGATGCAATTGCTAGAAACATCGGACAAACTGAACCACCAACAGCATCTAGTTTTTTAACAAGTGGCAATAGCTATATCGATAAAACTGGTATTTATTTCATCGAATCAGGCGTTGACTCGATTATCACACCCCTTATGGAAACTGTCGAAGTGGGTGATACGATAAAGATTGTCATAACGATCAGCGATACGAATCGAACCACAAGCGAATTAAAAATGGCCAATACTGGCTTTAGAACAGGTAGTTCAGTTTGGAATATAGGCCATGGAACAACAACAAAAACCATTCAATTTGATATAACAAAGGAATTCGATGACCAAGATAAATTTATAGAGTTTTACATTGCTGGCGGGAAAAATGGTGAATCCATTACGCTAAAGGAATTAAAGGTTTATGTAAACGATCAATTGACACTTAATGGATTTAATACTGCGCCAACCATTCCAACTACTCCTGTAGAATCCACCGTGGTTTCATCGGTAGGTACTTTTGTAAGCACTGGTGCAAGCTCAATAGATTCAAAAGGCTTTCACTTCGTTTCTGGAGATTCTGGTTATATTAAATCTCCTCTATTAACAAATGTAAAAATAAATGACCTCGTAACAATTAAGTTAACCATTTCGGCAGCAAGTAGAGTAACAGCAAAATTATATTTGGATAATGTGGGTTTAAGAAGTGGTTCATCTGATTGGACCATTGGTTATGGTGTTTCAGTTAAGACCCTCAGCTTTAAAGTATTAAAAACCTTGGATGCAAGTGAGCAATTTCTATTATTTGAAATAAATAGTGGGACAAGCAAAGAGACCATTGATGTCAGTTGTATCCAAATTTTCGTAAATGGTCAATTAATTATTTGATAATAAGATAGCAAGCATTCGAAAGAGGTTACTGATTTAACTGTTTTTATGATCTTATTCGATTAAAATCACCCTACCTTGACAACCCTGTATGTACTTAAAAAGGCCAGATAACTATTTAAACGTTATCTGACCTTTTTCTTCTAAGAACTTCTATAATCGCTTAATTTTTTACTAAGGATAGATCATCAAGATAAACTGTCGTTGCAATTGAAGTCTTGTCAGCTATTGTACCGAAATTAATCGATAGCACCCCATCAATAATGGTTTTACTTGCCTCAAATGTCAGGGTATAAACCACATCCTCTGTTGTTAAATCAAAAACAGCACCACCATACCAAGCATATCCTGCATCTAAAACGTCCACTTTTATAGCTCTAGGTTCAAGTGCTCTAGC
Organism: uncultured Eubacteriales bacterium; assembly: GCA_964546035.1. Lineage (GTDB taxonomy): Bacteria > Bacillota > Clostridia > Lachnospirales > Vallitaleaceae > CAZJIO01. The sequence continues at coordinate 49,690 of CAZJIO010000012.1, forward strand.
CTTAAATGTGAGTGTATATGTTTGGCCTACCTCTAAAGCAATGTTCCCTTGCTTGATCTGAGGTGTATAATCTTTAATCCCTACTGTTTGGACCAGAATTTCTAATTCTCCATCAACAATACTAGCTACACCAAGTGCAGTACCATTGCCAGAAGCTGCAGGTAGATCTTCCCATGTTCCACCCCAGTATTCCGACCAATTGTCTTTATTCGTATCAAATGTGCCATTTATTATCAAATCAGAAATCGGTAATACCTTTTTAACAACAACATTATCAATAAATATCTCATGTGGCACATTAGCTGATTCTGTTTCATTCCCTAGCGCAAAGCTAAATCTAGCGTCTGAATCCGAACCATGAGTCATTGTAAATGTATATGTAAATGTTGCTAGCTCACTTGTTAACGATACATTTTCCTGGAGATACGCTGTCCAATCACTGGTTTTTTGTAATTGAACAATGATAGGTCTTTCAAGTGTCGATTTAGCATCAAATGAAACCTCATATATTTCACCTTCCTCTAGAGGAACGTCATCTTGATACACTTGTACATTCCAACCCGCTGTTCCCACGTTACTGATAGATGCCTTTAATTGATTATCCCTAGACTTTTCAAAGGTTGCTTCTCCTGGACTATTTGCTTCAAGATTCCAACTCACTAAATCATCAAATAAGCCATTTTTAAGGAGATTGCCTTCAACACCCTCTACAGCTTTCTTCTGCATAAAGACATGATCTATAGAAATATCGGACTCATTTCCACCTAAATTAAATACAAGTTGTGCATTCGTGTCTGTTGTTTCGTCCATTGCAAATTCAAGTAGAACTAACTGTGTATCTGTGGTTATATCCACTGTGGTATTATAGATAAACTCTGCGTTCTCATCACTTCTAATACCCAATTGAATGGTTCTTGCTTCTTCTGAACTTGCCTCAAATTGAAGCTGATAGGTCTTTCCATTTTCAATCACTAAGCCTGATTGAATCAACTGTACCGACTTAACACTTTCTCCACCGTCATGGATTCTACTTTCAAACAGGCGTTCGTTTACTGCACTTCCCACATAATAAGTTGCATGAGCAGTTTCGTCAGTCATAAAGTTCCAATATCCCATTCTACCCTCACCTTGGTCGAAGGTACCATTATAGATAACGTTACCTGTTGGGAGCGCATCCCTTACAATAGTAGCTGGATCAATGATAGGCGCATCGGTAACCTTGATCAACTCTACATTTCTAATCCATACATCATTTTGATCTAATCCCATATTAAACTCATAACGGGCTTTTACATCTGAGTCATCATTCATTGTGAAGTCTATTTCATAGGTTTGCCAATCCGTACTTATTGTAATTGGTGGTTCTCCAGCATAATCCTTCCATCCTCGATCCCCATCCCCACCAATTTTTACTTTTATAGACCTTTCAGCTTCCCCTTTTGCATCAAAAACAGCTTTATACACTGCACCTTTTTCTAGATTAATGGGTGTTTGAAATACTTGAATTGAGTAATCAGCAGTTCCGCCATTCCTAATCTCAGCCTGCATGGTTCCCTCATTTACAATGATATCTGCATCCCCTGCTGGTCCTTCTAAAAAAGACCAATAAGTTGTAAATGGTACATCATCAGCAAAATTACCGTTATAGATATAATTACCGTCTTCAAGTGGTGCTCTAGCATCACTTGCTTCACCGACTGGTTTTTCTCTTAATGGATAGGCTTCCTTTTGAAATACCCTTACATAATCGACTGCCATTTGCTGTGTAAATACGGTTGTAGAATCGGGATTTCCCGGCCATCCGCCCCCAACAGATATATTCATAATCAAGAAAAAATCTTGATCAAAGGGTGCCGGATACGTATAATCATCCGCGTTATTTGGATTATTGGAGTACCAATCATTAGCTGTATGATATAGTTCACCATTGATATACCAACGGATTTCTCCTGGCTCCCATTCCATAGAGTAAACATAATAATCATCTCCAAAACTTTTACCCTCAGGTAAAAAATATGTTCCTTGTGATTCTTTATGTGGCTCTCCATAATGAATTGTTCCATGAAGTTTATTAGGAGCGTGTCCTAAAAGCTCCATAATATCGATTTCACCACATTTTGGCCAAGTACCGTAAAACTGTTCATCTTCTGGCATCATCCAAATAGCTGGCCAAATCCCTTGTCCAGTAGGCATTTTCGCCTTAACTTCTACTTTTCCATATGTCCAGTTTTGTTTACCCTTCGTAATAAGTTTTCCTGATGAATAATTATATGTCTCGCCACTAGCTTCTGTAATATCTTCTTTCCTCGCCTCAATAATGAGTGATCCATCTTCAATAAACGCATTATCTTGGGTATAAGATTGTATTTCACCATTATATCTACCATTTGTGGGAATATCGTAACTCCAATGCTCCATATTTATTTCCGAACCATTAAACTCATCGGCCCAAACGAGTTGCCACTCATTTTGAACAGGACTACTTGGGTTATTGGGCTCGCTTGATCCTTGAGGTGCTTTATTTTCTGTCTCTGCTTTCTCCGTCACCTTATTGCCTTGGCTTACGACGTAATTTTTCATATTCTTAACTGCTTCATCGTTTACGGTTACTGATTCCGCAGATATATTTAGATCCATCCTAGCTTCTTTGGCTAATAATTTGACCCCTGTTCCTTTGACATCAACTTGTTCAAAGTCTCCTACAAATTCAAGTTTTGTACCTACTGCAATTGATGAATCAATCGCAATTTTTTTAAATCCACCCGCTGTTAAATCCTTCTCTTCCAGTTTTGTTGCGGATTTTAGCGTAACGTTTTCAACCAATGTAGTCCCTGAAGTTACAACTCTAACCCCCTCATTACCTTTTTTATTGACGATTACATGACGTAGAAATGTGTTTTTAAAAT
>CAZJIO010000013.1:0-19878 GCA_964546035.1 uncultured Eubacteriales bacterium
AGACCGTCAGAGGGGTTGGATACGCAATTTATGAAGAGTAAAACGAGAAAGATGCTGTTTAAAATCCCCTTATATCTCATACTTTCACCTTATTATTTAGTAAAAGGCATTACTAAGGGCATCATTCGCATTGCTAAGAGCCTTAGACTTTCTATGAGAAAAAAAATAACGGCAAATTATATGACTTTATATGCCATTATTTCTATTTTTACCTATTTCTTCATTGTTTTTGGCTTCATGAAATACGAAATTTCTGAGGCGAGTAATGAAGTCAATGTATATGTGGACAATATTTTTGAGAAATATGAAAAAGGCATTTTTCCCTTTTCAGAAATTCAAAAAAGAATCAGCTCTGTGGCAGAAATTGAAAATGTAGGTATAGAAATGACCTTTGATCAGAAAGAAATTGTTTTGCTCAGCGAAAAATACCAAACTTTTCGATATCCTGATTATTTCTTGCAAAGAGTAGGAACGCTTATTTCCTATAAGATGTATACCGTAAATAAACCCGTCTACTATCTCGATCCCAATAATAGTGAGCTACAAACCGCTCAGTTGAAAATGATTCATCCAATTGCTCATTTTTATAAGCGCACCCAGACCATATCTTGGATGCTGCTTATTTCCATCCTATTTGGTTTTATGATATTATGGATATTTGGCAGTATGAACAATAGAAGAATCCTAAAACCGATTTATGATATGACAAAAACAGCTGAGAAAATTTCCCTTAACAATATGAAGGAACAATTAGATGTCAGCAAAGCTAAGTATGAGTTAAGGGATCTTGCCATTACCCTTAATGATATGCTCTCCAGACTACAAGAAGAATATGACAAGCAAAAGCGCTTTGTATCGGATGTATCTCATGAACTGAGGACCCCTATTTCCATCGTGAACGGGTACGCAAGTCTGTTGAAGCGGTGGGGGAAAGAAGATGAAGCTATATTAGATGAGTCCATCGGCGCTATTATAGGTGAAGCAAAAAACATGCAAGTACTGGTTGAAAATTTATTAACCCTTGTACGAGCAGATAATCAAACCTTGAAATTTAATAAAGTTGATTTTTATATGAATGAACTCCTTGGAGAAGTAACGACGGAAAGTCAAATGATTAATGCCAAAGGACAATTGATTACTTGTGAGCAAATGGCGTCGGTAAAAGTTCATTTGGATTTCCAAATGACCAAGCAAATATTAAGGATTTTTATGGACAATGCTGTCAAGTATACACCAACTGAGGGCAGTATTTATATCAGATGTGTTAGGGAGGAGAACCATTGTGCTGTCTATATAAGAGACACGGGCATTGGTATTTCAAAAGAGGATCTACCCTATATTTTTGATCGATTCTATCGCTCAGATGAGTCAAGAACCAGAGAAACCGGCGGTCATGGTTTAGGGTTGTCTATTGCAAAGGCGATCGTTTTAGGTCATGGGGGTCGTATTAAGGTCAAGAGTAAAAAAAGTGAAGGTTCTGAGTTTGTTATCTTATTGCCCTGTGTGAGGGAAGAGGAATTATAGGTGGTTTTGAGCAAAAAAAAGTTATGCGAGGTGCATAACTTATTTTTTTTGCTCATTTGTACTGTCTTGTGGATGTGAAACAAAATAACCTTGAGAGTAATTAATGCCAAGTTCATTGGTTTTATTGAAGATTTCTTCGTCAGAGACAAATTCAGCTACGGTTGCGATGCCCATTTTTCTGCAAAAATCTACGATGGTTTCTGCTACGAGGGTAGCGGCTCTCTCGCCATTGATCTGCTGAATGATGGAACCATCAATTTTGATAAGATCTACATCGAGCTTAAACAGATAATGGAAGTTCGAAAATCCCGTTCCAAAGTCATCAATGGCGATTTTAACACCATAGGATTTTGTTACATTAATGAATTCTTTGACGTCGTCATAATTTTCTATGCCCTCAGATTCAACAATTTCAAAAATGACATGGTGTGATTTAGGGAAAATTTGTAGCTTCTCATAAATGAACTGACGCGTATTTTTATCTAAGATATCTTCCGAAGACAAATTAATTGAAAATTTCAGATCGGAGTTTTCAAAGTTCTTAAAGGCTTTATCAATGATGATTTTAGTGAGAGATTTATACAGATTTGCTTTTTTTGCAATACCCAGAAAATATATGGGTGTAAACACGGTACCATCCTCATCAATAAGACGCATGAGCACTTCATAGTGATCCGTTTCATGGGTTGTGTTGTTATAAATGGGTTGATAATAAGGAACGATTCGATCCTTTTCAATGGCGTTTCGAATTTTCGAGGTCCAAACCAGGTTATTTTTAATGGCTTCCTCGATATTAAGGGTTTGATCGTAAATCAGGAAGGGCATCTTTTGACCTTTAGCAAATTCTAAGGTCATTCCAGTGTTTTCATAGAGATGCTTTTCGTGGTGTGAGATGGCCATCACCGTTGTGATGTAAATCTCTAAGCTTAATTCCATAAAACAGTGTTTGTGAATGATGGATTGAAGGGATTGGATGCTTGAATTAAACATTTCCCGGGTATCTTGTCCATTAGCAATGGCGAAGATATCAGAATGAATCCTATAGGTTACATAATTATGCTCGTAACAATAGGCAGCAATTAATTTAGATAATTCAGTGAGCAGTTTGTTGCCAATATAATTACCGTAGAAATTATTGATACTGACAAAAGAGCTGATATCCATTAAAGCTAAAGCGGATATTTCATTTTTTAAAAGGTCTTCTCTCAGTTTATTTTGATTAGGCAACTTAGTCAGATCATCTAAATAATAATGATCGAGCAGTTCATTTGTTTTTTCAGCAACTACGTTGGATAAAGTCTCATTTAATAAATTGAGTTCTTTAGAAGTGCTTTCAACCAAATACAACAAAGTCATTTGTTCGTCTAAACAAGTGTGGTCAATGTGACAAGTTACCTCGATAGAATCAATAGGAGGCGTCATCACTTCAGAAAGTGTGAGAATATTAAGTGAACCCGTTGAAAGCTGGCAAAGATTCCCTTTAGTAACGAATTCCGTGTTCATGTAGACCCCCGAAATAGGATGAGTCCCGTCGTTTAAAGTATAATGAACACATTGTTCATGGGAAATAAGCCTGGAAAGACCTGAAAATACGAGCAGTGCTTCTGCAGGAACCTCGTTCATCTGAGCAAATAGATCAGAATTTCGATCAATTAAGCTTCTGATATTGCCGTAACCAAGGGTAAAGCGATCGCCAGAATGTAGAGTGGTATTTGTTAGTAGATCTCCCGCATCGGTCAATTTGATTATGGGTTTGGGTGTATACGATCCTCCAGAATGAATCAAAAGAGGGAACCTATAACCAATTTCACCCTGACTTAATAACGCCTTGCCGAGATATTTTTCGTAGAAAATACCTGAGGGCATGTGATCTATGGTTTTTATAAGGTTGTCCTGAACGCAGGTAATGTTATGTGTACGACCAATAGGCATATAATAATCATTGGTGAAGGAATTGACTTGTAAAGCAGCACCATCGACAACATAGCCAACAATCCCATTGTCATAATACCGTTCATTTGCAAAAAGCTTCTCTGTTTCGAATTGGGGAATGATTCCCCCGGCTATGATCAGTTGAGCAGCATGTTCTTTTACGAGAGATATAAAAGGTTCGCAAAATATCGGCTTAATATTTGAAATGATGACGGCCACTTTAGAAAGACTTGTCAATTCATTTTGAACAAAGTCTTTGGCTAATGAAATGGCATCTAAACCATCTAAAGGATAAGCAAAAATTCTAAAGGATGATTTTGCAAAGGTTGTAAATGAAATGATTGTACGAGAAGTAGAAAGATCGGTAGCAGACAAGTTCAGTTGGGTAATTGCGCCAATGATATGAGAATTGGGTAATGTGGTGGTAATGACTCTATGGATATGCTTGAGGTCTGAAAAATCATGCCGATTAGCATAGATCTGAACCAACAAGTCTGTTGCATAATCAATGTTTAAGGCTTTAGTAAATTCTTCTAGTGCGTTAACAGTAGAGAATAAGTGGGTATAAGTGTTCATGTCGTATGACGTCCTTCCAAGTTTGATGTACCAATACACGACCGATAAATACTTATTGCTTAATTAATAGAATTGTTTATAATATAACTAAGTGCGGTTACACAAAGTAGGCTCTATTCACATATTATAATGTTTTTCGTGTAAAAATACAATTAGTATTTCTAAATCATAGGAGGAATGCGTGTTATGCCATGGTGTCCGAGTTGTGAAAGTGAGTATGATGATCATGTTAAGAGATGTAAGCAATGCGATGTGGATTTAGTAGAAGATTTACAGAGTGTTGTTCGTTATGAAAAGTTGGTCGAAATGGATGAAAGTGAGGTTCGAGGTGCAATAGAGTATTTAAAGTACTCGGGTATTGAAGATGTTAAAACTCAAGTCATCGAGGACCATGTGGAGCTACTCGTTCCAGTTCAGTTTGCCAAAGAGGCTTTGAAACAGATTAGGGTCTATTTTTATAACCTAGAAAAAGAAAGAGCTCAAGATGAACCCGACGACGCTGAACAACTACCAAAAGAGTATGAGACAGATACAAAAAGAGATGGGGCTAAAGTTAAAGAAATGCATTCTAGTGCAACATCTTTTATTGGTATAGGTGGATTGCTTTTGGGTTTTGCCCTATTGAATTTAATCGGTGTGCTAAGTGTGATTGAACCTTCCTTGTACTTATACGGGATTATCCTTTTAAGTATCAGTTTTCTCATCATTGGTATCTTAACGTTAAAAAAGATCCCTACATATGAGGCAGAGATTTCAGAGCGTGATGTTACGATTCAACAAATGGTCACTTGGTATACAGAAGGTCATTCTGTTGAACACTTTTACGAAAACAATCAAATCAATCCATCTCAATTTGATGAAGGTGCTCTTTATTTTGTAGCCATAGATGTGATTAAAGCAAAGTTGAAAGAGCAATTTGATACGAGTGAAGAAGTGATGATCAATAGCGCCGCGGAAGAAGTATTTTCAAAGGTTCAATAAAATATATAAAAAGGATTACTGATCGTTTCAGTAATCCTTTTTTCTCGACACTATAATCAATGGGATAGCAATTCAATGAATTTTTGACTTGCTAAAGATAACGGGTTTTTCTTGTTCGTAACCAGACCCAGTTGTCTAGGGACCAGTGGCACTTTCAACGTCATAGAGAAAAGTTCCTTTTCATGTGGTGCAATGCAGTACTCGGGTACAAAGGCGATACCAAGGCCAATCTTTGCTAAATCTACTAACAAATCGATACTACCCAGCTCAACGGCGGGTTGTATATTGCAATCGTATTTTTCAAAAAGATCGTATAAAAACGCACTTGTCGCTGTATTTTTCTCAAGCATCAGAATGGGTAGATTAGATAATTGCTTGAAAGATAAAGGAATCTCTTTGAGATGGCTGTAGGCATTACCGGCTACAAAGACATCTTTAAACTCGGAGACAGGCAAAACAACCATTTGGGAATCAATAGCAGGATTGGGTAAATTAGTAATAATAAAATCAACGGCACCTTGTCGCAATAAATCAACACAGGCAGTAGACGTACGGTTGGTAACTTGCAGGTGGACATTCGGATAAGTTTTGTGAAAAGCTTTCAGATAATCGATTAAATAATATTTGCAAATGGTATCACTGGCACCTATGTGGAGCTTGCCCTTGGAAAGTGTAGGCGTTTCAAGTAGGCTTAAGTGACCATTCATGATTAAATTAATGGCAGGTTCAATATGTTCAAAAAGTAATTGTCCCTCGGGTGTAAGGAGAACTTTTTTTGTTGTTCGAATAAATAAAATCGTGTCAAGTTTTGTTTCTAAGGTACGAATACCTTGGCTCACGGCGGATTGAGATATGAATAACTCTTTAGAAGCTAAAGAGAAACTGAGATTTTTAGCAACATAGTAAAAAACTTTATAAAGTTCGAGATTGATGTCCATTGATTAGGCCTCCTTATAGGTAGTTATAAGTATAACCTATTTTCTGAGTTACATCAACTAAACTTTCATCCTTTTTTGGAGCTTGATAGCATTGAGATAAACTTGTATAATAAGGGGACTACATAGGAGAGAAAAACAAAATGGAACAAGTACTCGCTAAGGTTATACCAATTATGATCCTCATCACGGCGGGCTTCATTATGAAGCAAAGAAGCTTCGTTACTCAAGAAGTCGTTAATGGCATTAAAAAGCTGATCGTCAATTTAGCGCTACCATCGGTTCTGTTTTTATCTTTCATTACCCTTGAAATGCAAAAAGAAACCATTGGACTGACGATTGTCATGATTTTGATGCTACTCACTTTAAATTTATGGGGTAGGTTACTTAATAACATCAAATGGATTCATAACCCTATTCTACCCTTTGTTCTTTCGGCAGTTACTTTTGGTCTGCTGGGTACAGCTCTTTATGAGGCTGCCTTTGGTATAGAACGATTAGGTGATATATCTATTTTGGGTATGGGACATGAGCTGTTCATGTGGTTTATTTATGTGAATCTTCTTAAAAGAGACTTTAGTAATGAAAAAGTGACACTAACCTCCTTTTTAAATGGATTTAAATCACCCCTGCTCATCAGCGTAATGGCTGGGATTATCATAAATCTCTTGGGTTGGGCACACTACATAGAAGAGGTAGCTATACTTAAAGGCTTCCATCAGACCATTAAATATTTATCACAAATGGGGACACCCCTCATTTTAATGATGGTTGGGTATGGTCTTGAGTTGAACAAGAAATATATTAAACGAACAGTTCTATATGTACTGATCAGAAGAGTCAGTCTGATTGGAATCGGTTATTTATTTAAATTTTTGATTCTATCACGCTTTATCGAGATGTCAGTGCAGTTTAATTACGCATTTTTTACCTTCTTAATATTGCCGCCTCCTTTCTTGCTCAGTATCTTTATCGAAACCCATGGTGATGGCATTGATCAAAAGACCAGAGACAACATCATTTTAGCGAATAACATTGTTGTTTTAGATACAGTTGTGTGCATCACAACCTTTATCATATTTATTTTTATCATCAACATTAATTAGAAATTCTAATATACCATATTAGTATCATTAATTTTACTTCTTAATATACCGATGATAAGATGAACTTACTAAACTTGCACTTGGAGGTAATGCCAATGATTCAAAGAGTATTTGTGGAGAAAAAACCGGGTTGTAATGTAGAAGCAAAGCATTTATTAGAGGACTTACGACATAACTTGGGTGTTAGTACCTTGGAAAATGTTCGAATTTTACATCGTTATGATGTTGACCATATCTCAGAAGAAACCTATCAAGCAGCTCTTTTTACTGTGTTTGCAGAAAAGACTGTGGATTTACTTTTTGAGGAGCACTTTGAATTATTAGCAGGAGAAAAGAGTTTTGCAGTTGAATATTTACCTGGACAATATGACCAAAGGGCAGATTCTTGTGAACAATGTATTGGGTTACTCAGTGCAGAGGCGCAACCCATTGTAAGAACTGCAAAAGTGATTGTCATTCAAGGTAATAACATATCCGATTTGCTTTTTAAGAAGATCAAAAAATATTGCATCAATCCAGTGGATTCAAGAGAAGCAGAGCTTGTAAAACCATTAACCTTAGAACTCAACTATGAAATGCCCGAAGACGTTGAGGTTTTGGTGGGCTTTATTGACTTAGATTCTGAAGAAATTCAGCTGCTATGGAAAAAACTAGGCTTAGCCATGACCCTTAGTGATTTGCTTTTCACCCAAATATATTTTAAAAATACTGAAAAGAGAAACCCATCCCTAACAGAAATTAGAGTGCTTGACACCTATTGGTCAGACCATTGTAGACACACCACCTTTTTAACTAAAATTAGCAAGGTCACTATTGAAGAAGGGCTCTATAATGATCCAGTTAGAAAGACTTATGCCAAATACCTATCCGATCGTGATGCAACTTTAGGCGAAAAAGCAAGAGAAAAAGATATCTGCCTTATGGATATTGCCCTTCTGGCTATGCGAAAATTGAGAAAAGAAGGGAAACTTGAAGATCTTGAGGTTTCTGATGAAATCAATGCCTGCAGCATTATCGTGGATGTGGATGTAGATGGGATCGATCAAGAGTGGTTAATCATGTTCAAAAATGAGACCCATAACCATCCAACAGAAATTGAACCCTTTGGGGGAGCTGCTACTTGTTTGGGAGGCGCTATTCGAGATCCTTTATCGGGACGTGCTTATGTTTATCAAGCCATGCGTGTAACTGGGGCAGCAGATCCAACAGTTTCTGTGGAAGAAACCCTTCCAGGTAAATTGCCACAGAGAAAAATTGTAACAGAGTCAGCTCATGGCTACAGCTCTTATGGGAATCAAATCGGTTTAGCAACGGGACAGGTTCGAGAATTTTATCACCCGAATTATGTGGCAAAAAGATTGGAGATTGGTGCCGTCATAGCAGCAGCACCAAGAAAGAATGTCATAAGAGAAAACTCTGACCCAGGAAATGTCATTGTTTTACTAGGCGGTAGAACAGGTCGTGATGGGTGTGGTGGTGCAACAGGTTCCTCAAAAGAACATACAGAGGATTCCATCCACACTTGTGGTGCTGAAGTTCAAAAAGGAAATGCACCAACGGAGAGAAAGATTCAAAGACTTTTTAGAAATGAAACCGTGAGCAGTATGATCAAAAAATGTAATGACTTTGGTGCAGGCGGTATTTCAGTAGCCATTGGTGAATTAGCGGATGGACTAATTATTGATTTAGATGCTGTTCCTAAAAAATATGCAGGGCTAGACGGTACCGAGCTGGCTATTTCAGAATCTCAAGAACGTATGGCTGTCGTAATAGAAGAAAAGGACGTAGAGCAGTTCATTCAGTTTGTTGAGGATGAAAACCTGGAAGCTGTTGTAGTAGCCCGTGTTACAGAAGAAAAAAGATTGATTATGAAATGGAAAAACAAAACAATCGTTGATATCAGTCGTGAATTTCTTGATACAAATGGGGCTACAGATGAGACCCAGGTCTTCGTGGAAACACCAAAGGAGGAAAGCTATTTCAAAAGTGTTTTTGAAAAAGCTTCTGGCCAACAATCCTTTAAAAAGAAGTGGGCTATGAATTTATCCGATTTAAATGTTTGTTCTCAAAAAGGTTTAATTGAGCGCTTTGATAGTTCTATTGGTGCGTCAACGGTTTTGATGCCTTTTGGTGGCAAATATCAGTTAACACCAACAGAAGCCATGGTCGCTAAAATCCCACTTGAGAAAGGGGATACCACAACCGGTACCATGATGAGTTACGGCTATAATCCTTATTTAACCTCCTGGAGTCCTTTCCATGGCGCTGTTTATGCTGTGGTTGAATCTGTGGCAAAAATTGTTGCTACAGGGGGAGATTATTCAAAGATTCGATTTACCTTCCAAGAATATTTTAAAAGGCTGAACAAAGATGCCAATAGATGGGGAGAACCCTTCAGTGCACTACTCGGTGCTTATCATGCCCAAGAACAATTGGAGCTGCCCTCAATTGGTGGTAAGGATAGTATGTCAGGAACCTTCCACGTTATAGATGTGCCACCTACTTTGGTTTCCTTTGCAGTAGATGTTGTAGATGTCAGAAATGTCATTTCTCCTGAGTTTAAACGCTTCGAAAGTCAAGTAGTGTGTGTGCCTTTGGGAAGAGATGTCTATGAATTGCCAGATTTTAAATGTTTAAAAGACAATTATTTAAGAATTCATCAATTAATTGGGGAAGGTAAAATTCTATCTGCCCACACTGTTGGCTTTGGTGGCATCAGTGAAGCTGTTTCAAAGATGGCTTTTGGAAATATGATTGGGATTGATCTGAACAACGAAATTTTTGAGCAAAACTTTTTTGCAGCAGACTACGGTTCAATTATATTGGAATTTGATCAAAAGTTGGATGTTAAGGAACTCTTAAAAGAAATTAGCTATTTTAACGTAGGTGTCACAAAGCAAAATTCCATTATTTCATACGGCGATACCATCTTAGAGCTGGATGATTTGGTTCAAAAATGGAAAGGTAGATTGGAAAATGTGTTCCCAACTGAGGCACCGATGGAAACAGTTGAAACCAAAGATGAAGTTTACAAAGAAAAGAATATATATGTTTGCAAAAATAAGGTGGCAAAGCCAAAGGTTTTCATTCCTGTTTTCCCAGGCACAAATTGCGAATACGATAGTAAAAAAGCCTTTGAAGAGGCTGGCGCTCAGGTTACCACCCTGGTATTTAAAAACATTAAAGCCGGACATGTCGACGACACCGTTAAAAAAATGGCCAAATTGATAAAGGAAGCTAATATCGTTATGATTCCGGGTGGATTTAGTGCTGGAGATGAGCCCGATGGTTCTGGTAAGTTTATTGCCACTGCTTTTAGAAATGCTCAGATCAAAGAAGCGATTACCGAATTATTGCATCAAAGAGACGGATTAATGCTGGGGATTTGCAATGGGTTCCAAGCCCTCATTAAACTAGGACTTGTTCCTTATGGGGATATCGTAGATATAACAGAAGAAGCGCCAACCTTAACCTATAACACAATTGGCAGACACATATCTTGTATCGCTAGGACGAAAGTCATGTCAAATAAATCCCCTTGGCTTGCTAATGCAGCAGTAGGAGAAGTATTCTCAATCCCTGTTTCTCATGGAGAGGGCCGTTTCTTAGCTTCAAAAGAAGTGGTAGAGAAGCTATATGAAAATGGACAAATTGCCACAACCTATGTCAATTTTAAAAATGAACCTTCTATGGATATTCAATACAATCCCAATGGATCAGTCTATGCAATTGAAGGTATTACAAGCCCAGACGGTCGTGTGCTCGGTAAAATGGGTCACTCAGAACGTATAGGAAACAACGTCTTGAAGAACATTTTAGGTGATAAAGATCAAAAGATCTTTAAATCTGGCGTGGAATACTTTAGATAAAAACAAGAGCAAAAAGAGCCAAAGGGGACGTTTAATTTTGGCTCCTAAGTGCTTAGGAGCCAAAATTAAACGTCCCCTTTGGCTCTTTTACCTGAAGAGGAGGTTAACTGTGACATCCTCTCCTTTAAAAATTATGGCCTGTTTGACAATGCTGATCGATCATATGGGAGCTGTGTTATTTCCTGGGGAGATTCTGTGGAGAATTGTTGGCAGAATTGCTTTTCCAATTTTCGCATTTCTCATCGTAGAAGGGTATTTTCATACGAAGAGTATTAAGAAATATTTACTGAGATTAGGTTTGTTTGCCGTCTTTTCAGAAATACCTTTTGATATCACACTCAAACATGCAAAAGGGTTGGAGTTTCAATCTCAGAATATTTTCTTCACCTTATTCATTGCGCTTTTAGCCATTGCCCTCTATGATACATTAAAAGAAAAACGTTACACCTTAGCTGTGTTTTGCGTATTTGCTCTCGGTGTGCTGAATGAGTTTATTCATGCGGATTATGGTATTTATGGTGTCGTGATTATATTTATATTTTATAAATACCATGAAAATAAAAAGATGCTACTTCTAGCATTGTTAATCATTAATACCGTTCTGTGTGCACTTAATTCACCTGGAATCGAGCAAATGACGCTGTGGACCATTGTGCAAATGTTTAGCTTATTGTCCCTCCTATTTATTTTTAATTACAATGGGAGAAAAGGACTTTCTTTACGGTATTTATTTTATGTTTTTTATCCTGGACATCTATTGATTTTAAATTATATCAGTACACTTATGTAAAATCAGCAAAAAGAGCTCCACTAGACTTTATTCAGGTCTATGGGAGCTCATTGTTAGTTATTCAGGATAAATTAAGTTTTGATCGGTGATACCATAAAGGGTGTTTTGAAGAAATTTTTTGGTTTCATACCGTGCCATTGGCAAATTCATATCTAAATAGTTGCCACAATCTTTCGCAGAAGCACCTGGAACAGGTCCATCAAATTCAGAAATGAATTCAAAGGTTCTCGTAACTAATTCAACAACTTCTTTTGACGCATAATCACCACTTAAAATGAGATAAAAGCCAGTTCGACAACCCATAGGTCCAAAGTAAATGATTTTGTTGCCATAAGCGGCATCATTTCTTAAATAGGTCGCTGCCAAATGTTCAATGGCATGCATCTCAGCAGTATTCATAACAGGTTCGAAATTGGGGCGGGTCATGCGGATGTCAAAGGTGGTTAAGACATTCTCTCCAACATGATCTTTTCGGGAAACATAAATACCCGGTAAGAGTTGAAGATGATCTATTGTAAAGCTTGCTATTTTTTCCATAGGTATTTCCTCCATCATTCATTGATAACTTTATTTAACCACAACCCTGTCAAAAAGTAAAGAGAGGTGCTGAGGTTTGTCTAAGAAAGAGCCAAAGGGGACGTTTAATATTGGCTCCTGAGAAGGAGCCAATATTAAACGTCCCCTTTGGCTCTTTTGGCTTTGGAATGCTTTACAGAAGGTGGCAGATATGGTAAACTACCCATAATATAAAATGAGAAAGTGGTGAGCTGATGAACACTGAGGCATTACAAGGGAAGAAAGTTATATTTAGTGGTATGCAAGCAACGGGTGTTATTACCATAGGTAATTATTTTGGTGCTTTAAAAAATTGGGTGAAATTACAGGATGAATACAATTGTTTGTTTTGTGTTGTTGATTTACATTCCATAACGGTTAAGCAAGAGCCGGCTAAACTCAGGCAAAATTCGAGAGACCTGTTGGCTTTATATATTGCAGCTGGTCTTGATCCAGAGAAAAATGTGATGTATTATCAATCACACGTGCCTCAGCATGCGGAACTCAGTTGGATGTTAAGCTGCTATACGTATATGGGTGAATTGAATCGAATGACTCAGTTTAAAGAAAAAGCTCAAAAACATGATACCAATATCAATGCGGGCTTATTGACCTATCCGATATTAATGGCTGCAGATATATTGTTGTTTCAAACAGATCTAGTGCCTGTTGGACATGATCAAAAACAGCATCTAGAATTAGCGAGGGACATTGCAACAAGATTTAATGGCATTTATGGGGACGTTTTCAAGATTCCAGAACCTTATATTGGTAAAGTAGGGGCTAAAATTATGAGTCTTCAAGAGCCTCTTAAGAAGATGTCTAAATCTGATGAAAATGTCAATGCATTTATCTCCCTACTAGATGAACCGTCAGTCGTGATGAATAAGATCAAACGCGCTGTTACCGATTCTGAAACCACTGCCCTTTATTCTGAGGATCGACCAGGGGTTAAAAACTTAATAGACCTTTATTCTTGCACAACGGGTGCTACCCTTGAGGAGGCGAGAACACTTCTTGAAGGACTCGGCTATGGCGATCTTAAGAAACAGGTGGGTGAAGCACTTATTGCAGAGCTAGAGCCTATTCAAAAGCGATTTAAAGAGATTAAACAAGATAAAGCATATTTAGATGGTATTATTAAAAAGAATGCGGAAACGGCCTCATATCTTGCAAATAAAACCTTAAGAAAAGTTAAAAAGAAAATCGGTTTTCCGGAATAATCATATACACAATTAAAAAACCGCCAACAAGGCCATGTTAGTGACCTTGTTGGCGGTTTTTATTTATATTCGACGTTCATCTGGGCTTTATAGGTTTTAACTTTTTCGGCAACGAGATGAAGGATGACGGACATAATGGGAACCGATATAATCATGCCAACAGCTCCAAACAAGCTGCCACCAGCGGTTATGGATACAATGACCCAGAAGGGTTGTAGCCCAACGGAATCGCCAACAATTTTTGGAGTGATAATCATATTATCAATTTGTTGAGCAATAATGACAATAAGCAGCAAAGCAATACTTTCCCAAAATCCAGATAATAGGGCCATTAACAAGCAAGGCACAGTTCCGATGATCGTTCCCACATAGGGAATGAGATTGGAAATGCCAATAATTAAAGCAATCAAGGGCAAATAAGGAATGTGTAAAGGGGTCACGATATTAATAATGGTAATACCAATACCAATCATAATGCCTAAAATTAAACACGTATATAGTTTTCCAATCAAATATTGCTTGATTGAAGTATCCGTCAATTTTGCAACACGAATGATGTTATAGGATGCCGTTTCATTGAAAAAAGCACGCACAACATCTCCAAGCTTCTCTCCGATGTTTTGGGTATCTTTTAAGGCATAAAAGGACATAAAAACGGCAAATATCAAAATAATGAAGGTGGTAACAATAGATCCAATTGAAGACAATACCGTACTGCTGTAACTTAATATATTCGAAGAATATTCCACCACATAGGATTCCATGTTGTTAATAAATAGACTTAAACTTGAGGTATCAATGTATCGAGAAAGCAGTGGAAGCTTTTGAACAAACGCGATGATTTCTGCTTGATTAGAAGCGGTTACATTTTGAGTCAGGAGGCTAACGCTGTCGATGATACTTGGCACGATCATGAGGAGAAAAAGCCCTATAAAAATGAAAAAGATGATATAGGTTAAAATGACACATAGGAGTCTGTTCCACCGAGTTTTTCTATATAAATAATTAGCGAAAGGTCCAAAGAAATAAATGAAAACACTGGCATAAATGAAGGGTCTGAAAGCACGGCCGATGACTCTGATTTGACCTGTAAATATAAATTGCGCTATTAGAAGAATAAGAGTGGCCAATACCAGGTACTGTGCTATACTGCGGTCCTTTTTTAATCTCATAATAAAGTCATCCTTTCCACACAATAATATATAAACAGTATAGCATTGCAGAATTTACTTGACAATAAGTTTGTATAAGCTTCCATTTGCAAACACATACTATACCCAATCCATTGCGTATAAAGGAGGTCCATATGAACAATATCAAGAGTTATCATTTGGTGAAGGAGAAAGGTATTTATGTATTAGTGATTCATCTGTATGAAATGGATACTGAATTTGCCAATGAGTTGGGTGTGATAGATGCAGACAAAAAAATGAAATTCTATGAAGTCATCAAAGCCCATGTTGAAGAGAAATTTCCTAAAATCAATATCCCAATTTGTAAAGTTATGCTGGGCGCTTTGTTGATTGCCACGATTCCTGTAGCGGTTAGTACAGCAGCCCATGGGGGCACAGCAACGGCTTCAACTCAGACATCAATGGATGAATATACCGTCGTACAGGGAGATACGCTCTATAAAATATCCCAAAAGTTCGGTTCATCCGTTGGAGATATTAAAACCGCCAATAGCTTAATTGGAGATACCATCTATACCAATCAGGTCTTAAGTATTCCACTTAACAAGGAAGATGGACTTTATCGAGTGCAAGCGGGAGATACTTTATGGAAAATTTCTCGGAAATTCAGTGTTAGCATTGATGAACTTAAAAATAGGAATGCATTGCAATCGGATACGATTTATATTGGTCAAGACCTTAAGGTATCCCCTGAACCCTTCAATACAACAGCAACCATTTCCTATAAGGATTACCAAGTGGTATCTGGGGATAATTTATGGAAGATAGCGGTAACAAATGGCATACCTCATTCTGAATTGATGTTGGTGAACAACATGAATGACAGTACTGCATTGAAGATTGGTCAGATTATCAGAGTGCCTGTTCACAAAATCCCTATTAAACCAACAATAAATGCCAGATATGGAGAAAACTTGGATTGGTGGACAGAAGCTCAATACGTCCTCCCAATCAATAAAGTTGCGAAGATAACAGACTTTGAAACGGGTAAAACCTTTGCGGTAAAGCGAACCATTGGTACGAATCACTCGGATACTGAGCCGATCACCTACACGGATACTGAAATTGGAAAGAGCATTTCAGGAGGCTATACTTGGGACACAAGACCTGTCATCGTAGAGGTAGATGGGAGAAAACTTGCGGCATCTATGTCCTATATGCCCCATGGCACGGCAGATATCCCCAACAATGGGTTTGACGGTCATTTTGACCTTCACTTTTTAAATAGCACCCGACATGTAGATGGACAAATAGATCCCTACCATCAAGCAGCCATAAAAATTGCATCTGGTGTAACACCCTCTTGAAAAAGATCTCAAGTTTTCCTTTTTATTTAGAGAAAGGTTTGATATAATAAAAAACAAAAGTCTAATGAAAGAAGGAAAACAAAAGATGGAAAACAAATATCCAATTGTTACAATTGAAATGGCGAGTGGTCAACAAATGAAAGCAGAGTTATACCCACATATAGCCCCTAACACAGTCAATAATTTTATTTCATTAATAGAAAAAGGGTATTATGATGGCCTTATCTTTCATCGTGTCATTCCAGGATTTATGATTCAAGGTGGTTGTCCAGAAGGCAGTGGCATGGGTAATCCAGGTTATTCTATCAAAGGCGAGTTCACTTCAAATGGCGTAACAAATAATTTGAAACATTCAAAAGGCGTTCTCTCAATGGCGCGTTCCATGAGTCCAAATTCAGCGGGTTCACAATTTTTTATTATGGCTGCAAATTCACCCCATCTAGATGGTCAATATGCTTCCTTTGGTAAAGTGATTGAAGGCCTTGAAGAAGTGGATCGTATTGTCAATGTTAAAAGAGATCGATCAGACAGACCCTTAGAACCAGAAATGATTGTTAAGGTAACAGTCGACACCTTAGGTGTCACATACGATGCACCCTTAAAAGCGTAATAAAATAAAAACACCCTCATCCCAATAGATGGATTTCTAAAGGATGGGGGTGTTGCTATATGAAGCTCTTAATGGTTATGTGCTCATTTGTATACAAATCAATAAAATCATTTTTAACTTGAACCATAGGTCGAGAGGGTGATTGTGGATTGATAAAGATGATTTTGCCGGTTTCTCCCGTGGAGAGCAGTACATCATTCCCGAGATAATGATGTGCAATATTTTCCAAGAATACAAATAAATAATCGGTATCTAATAGCCCATAACTTTGTTCTTCTAAGGTTCTAATGGCAACAAAGGGATGACACCGTTTGTGATAGGGTCGATCTGAGGTCATAGCATCATACATGTCCACAATAGCAATGATTTTCGCATATTTATGGATGCTATCCCAATCAGGACGTAGGGGGTAACCGGAACCATTCATTTTTTCGTGATGGAGGAGCACCGCTTGTTTGATACCAAAATCCAGTGGAAAACTTTCTATGAGATTATAACCTAAAGTGGTATGGGTTTTAAGATGATCAAATTCTTCCTGAGTGAGCTTTTCTTTTTTGTTGAGTATGGTTAAATTCAATTGAGTTTTGCCAATGTCGTGTAAAAGACCAGCTATGGATAAGTTCATGACATCTGTTTGGTCTAAATGCAGCCATTTCGCAAAGATGCCCGCTATGATCGATACATTTAATAAATGGGCATAAGTATATTCATCTCCAGCTTGGATGCGGCATAAATAAGTGAAGAGGCTATTTGTTGGACTTGTTGACATGAGTTGATTGACGATATTTGAAAGACCTATATGATCAAAGCTGCCCGTTTCTAACATGTTTGTAAGCTCTGTTTCAAGTTTATGTACTTGAGATTCATATTTGGATGAAAAGGATTTAAATTCAGGCGTTTGTCCCACGAGGACATCTTTTGGTTGTGCTTCCGCCACTTCAGGTGACGCATGTACGTAGGCATGTGAAATCTGATACAATTGCATCTTAAGTATGTGATTTTTACTGATGGTTGTACCTTCAGGGATCAAAAATATACCCTCATCGCTGATGACGTCTTTAGCGATAATCATACCATCCTGAAGTTCAGAAACACTTTTTTTAGACTCAGCCATAAGGAACTCCTTTATCATTGTATTATTAATCGGAATACTGATTATACAAGAGATTAAAATTGAGATGGACCCTTTTGAAGGCATCTAAAACTTCAGGGTCGAAGTGTGTCGGTTCAACTCGACCATCTCCATTAACAATAATATCATATGTTTGTTCATGTGAAAAGGCTGATTTGTAAGATCTTTTACTGCGCAGTGCATCATAGACGTCTGCTAAAGAAACAATTCTGGCAGAAAGTGGAATTTCTTCACCCATTTTTCCGTCGGGATAGCCTGTGCCATCGAATTTTTCATGGTGAGATCTAGCAATTTCATTGGCAATGAGCAGATGCCCGGAATCGCCAATGATTCTTTGCCCATAGAGGGTATGTTTTTTCATTTCTTCAAACTCTTCATCGGTCAATTTACCTGGTTTCGATAATATGGCATCGTCGATGTAAATCTTGCCAACATCGTGCATTTGGGCAGCAATTTCTAATTGGCTTGTAAATTCAATGCCAAGCTGTAAGGCATCGGCTAAAACCTTGGTAAAAAGATTGACGCGCTTGATGTGATGCCCTGTCAAATCATCTTTACCTTCTGCAGCCCTAGCGATGGCATTCATAGCATATACAAAAGCTTCTTCTACATCCTTTAATGATTTCTTTACATTGTTCATTAAATCCACTTTAATGGCCAATGCTTTTAAAATGTTCATCTCATACTTAGATACCTGATCGTTATAATCATACCCCACAAGAACTAAACGGTTAATACCAAAGCCTGCTACGTTGTTAAGTGGTGTATCAATAGCCAGTAGTTCTTGTGGCAAGAGTTCACCAATGCTATTGGCATCAGAGTATTCAACCCGATCAAAATTTCTTATGAAGCCTGTTTCTACAAAATCTTTGAAAATTAAAGCCTCTGTAAGTGGAAAATGAAGGGTTACTTCATGATTGACTTCATCCCCTAAAGCTTTAAATAAGGAGGCAGTAATGATTTGAGGCCCTTTTTCTATGACCCAAATACCCTTTGGTTGGTTGTATAAGAAAGTGTTATCTAAATAAATGGCCTTTAAGTAGAGGGCTATGATTTGGTTTTCATATTCAGGCAAGGCTTTATTGTAATAATCTACGGTATGTTTGAGTTCTTCATCCATAATATCCAAAGTATCATAGGTTTGAGTTAGCTTTTTATGTTGGTACGTAAAAAGCATAGCTTGTCGGACCAAAAGGCACAAAGAGGACAAGTTTTCCATGGGTAATGCAAGACTATCTTTGATGAGCTCTGCCTTTTGGAGGGGTTCTGTTTTACCCATAAGACAGATGGTGGGCACATATTCAATAGAAAGAGTCGATTGGATGGTGAGCAAGGCGGTCAAAGAATAAGAGGCGATGTCAATCAAAATGACAGCTGGCGTTGTTTGATAGATTTTAGCAACGAGCTGTTGTCGATCGACAAGAATGGTTTTTAAGCCATCTTTTTCCAAGATACCTTGAACCATTTCTTGGAATTTTTTATTTTCACTTAAGAGAAAAATCAATTCTTCCATTTTCCTTACTCCTGAATTTTTATTTTTAATTTGAGAGCAGGGCTATTGGCTTTAAATGTGACATGGCCCTTTACGTTGATGATTTCTTCGCTCAATAGGAGAATGGGTTCTAGAACTTCATCGCTGAGGTTTTCAATATCTTCAAAATTAAATTGTACACGTAAAGGATTAATGAACATCAAGCCACGAATTGCCATTCCTAAAAGGTTGTGGTCTTTAAAACTGAGATAGCAGTTAAAAGTAATGATAAAGGCACCTTCAGTATTTTCTATCGTGAAGCCTTGTTGGGTTGTCATAGCCTCACTTTCTTTTTCATCTATTTCATCATCTGAATCATGGAGTAATTCATCCATAGTGCCATCGATTACTTCTTCAACAATGCTCAATAATCTTTTGGGATCAATGGGCTTAACAATATAATGTTTTGCACCATTGTTAATCGCGCTGAAGACCATCTTTTTTTGGTTGACAGCGCTGATCATAATGATCTTTGCTTCAGAATCCTTTTTGACAATTTGCTTAACGGCTTCAACACCACTCATAATGGGCATCGATATGTCCATGGTTACAATATCGGGGTGAAGATCAAAATATTGACTGACGGCTTGTCTGCCATTACTTGCTTCACCAAT
>CAZJIO010000013.1:19893-20150 GCA_964546035.1 uncultured Eubacteriales bacterium
CACCCTGTCTTAAAATTGCGGATAGGTTCTTTCTCATTACAATGGAATCATCCACTATTAAAATTTTTGCCATTTTCTGCCTCCTGAAATACTCGAATTATTATGAACATTATATTAAGGTTAAGCTTCATCGATAGGATCATGCGTAAACTGATGATCGGGGTCTAAAAGAAGTAAACTCATGGTAAGTGAACAATTACCTTTCTCATGGACGATGCTATAAATTTGTGAATCCGTATATTTGACATAAGCTTTCT
>CAZJIO010000013.1:20169-34797 GCA_964546035.1 uncultured Eubacteriales bacterium
GGATAGATAAACGCCATCCTCTTCAAAACGACCTAAAACATTTCCTAAAATAGTGTTGGAAATCTCCCCAAGAACATCCTCTATATAATCGTCGATTTCAGATTCTAAGACGGTTTCAATCATAAAGGCTGAAACCAGTTTTTTTCCTAGTTCCTCGTCAATGCTGATGATGAGGATCGCATCTAAAGAGCCTTTGATGCTAATAAGAGCGCTGATTTTATTCAGGGTTATTTTATCAGTTTTAATCAGTTTATCACAAACATCTAAGTTCATACGCTTAAAGATATCAGATGACACGTCAATAATATGCCTTAGGAGTCTTTGTGGTGTTGTTGTCAATTGGGCAGTACTTTGAATGTGTGGCAACCATATTTTAAATTCAGTGCCTTCATTTACATTGGATTGAACGGTCAAATGACCCTTTAATTCATCCACCGACTCTTTTACAGCTGCTAAGCCAACACCTCTGCCGGAAATGGTTGAAACGATTTCCTGAGTAGTCAGACCGTCTAAAAAGATCAGATTCAAACGATCTGCTTCACGCATTAGGGGGACGTCATCAGCTTGGATAAGTCCTTTACTTAGGGCATTTTCAATTAACTTGTCCGTATTTATGCCTCGCCCGTCGTCGGAAATAATGATTTCAAAACCATCAGCACACGCATTTACTTGGCAATGGATCGTTGCAATTTGTGTTTTGTCAACTTCAATGCGCTCATCTTCCGTTTCAATACCATGATCCACGCAGTTTCGAAAAATATGTATTAAGGTTTTAGTAAAGTTTTGATAAATAATAGGGTCAATGTAAACATCATCACCTTCAATGACAAAGGCATGGAGGGACTTATTTAATCGCTCGCTTAACTTAAGGGTGTAATCAGGATAGGTTTTTAAAAGCTCTTTAATGGATTTATAACGAATACTTTTTACAATAGGGAGTATTTTTTCATATTCAGCAGGGGATAGAATGCCTTTAATTTTATTTTCGATTTCAAGAATTTTTTCTTCTTTAATCCGATAAATATCATCGCTATAAAGAAATTCTTTTCCCACATAGTTTTCAATGATTTCAATATCCTTATCTAAGGATGTCATCAGATCCAAGTTATTTAAACCGAGCAAAGTGTCTTCATCATTGTATAGGGTGTTTTCAAGTTCGTTTAAATAAGTGGTAATATTTTCTAGGTAGTATTGGCTGAAAATACCTTTGTAGGTATGAATATCCCTTAAAATCTCTTCTCTTTGAGTAGGGGCAATGATCTTGAAATCTCTTTTGGAAAAAGCACTGAATTCACCGATTAAATCAACGAATTCTTCTCTATTGAGGAGGATTTTAACAATCATGTTCAGGTGATTACGCTCTTCCTCCATTTGTTTTTCTAAGTTTCTGGTATGGGTGATATCCGTTAAAATGATGAGCATGACTTCTTGTTGTTGCTCATCCATGACCAGCTTATATGCGATATCTAGAATTCTACCGTTGAGGTTTAGTTCTTCAGGTAACAAAGAGATGAAAAGTTCCTTTTGTTGAAGGGGGCTAGTGAATATTTTTTGGAACAATTCTTCAATAAAATTTTCACCATTGCTTTCTGCAAACAAAGTATCGGTGATTTTCATGCCGTTGATTTTGGTCACTTGATCATTAAGGATCATCCGTTCACATTCATAACTGTATTCTGGATTAATAAGCTGGTCGCTACCAATGGTTAAGAAGCCTTGGCCAACGCTGTTGAGTAAATTTTGAAGCTTTAAGGTTCTATTGATATATGCGGAATTGATCTGTTTTAAGCTGGTACTACGTTCATACAAAGTGGCGTTCTGAGCTTCTAATTCATCCTTTTGAGCCTCTAATTCTTCAGTTTGGGCTTCAAGTTCCAGAGCAAATTCATTCATTTTAAACAAGATTTTGTTGCTGGATTGGATCAAGTTCTGAACTTCAATGACAGGCTTTTTAACGAAGATTTCTCCGTGAATCGTATTTTCAATATCACCACTGGCTACTTTGTCCAGTTCCATATGGAGTCGGTTCAAAGGTTTGGTAATCAAATTGGTGAGTATAACAGTGAGTAAAAAGGTCACAAAGGAATTTATGATGAGCAATACAATGCTTAAAGCACCAATCAGACCGAGTAAATTCATGAAAATTTTGGGGTTGAGGCGCACACTCACAGAACCAATGATTCGCCCATTGGCACCAATGATTTCTTCAGTCACGTTCTTAGATAAAAAATCAGTAACAAAGAAGTTTTTTAAGAGCTTTTCCTCTTCAAGGGTTAAGGTGGTATAGATCCGGTCCTCATTTTGATTATAAACCTGAAATTCAATGGCGCTGACGTCTAGAACATTCATGCCTCTATTGATGATTTCATGTAAATTGAAATTCGAAAGGTCCATTTTTATTGAAGAAGTATCGAACTTGTTAAAATCGCCCACGTTAGGATCCAATTGGTTTAAAAAGTCGATTAATTCAGTAGGTTCATTCATTTCCATAACTTGTCCAATGCCAAAGGACATCTGACTTGCCGTGTATTGAGAATAACTCGAGCCTAGAATAAAAAAAGTTATGGATAAGAAAAAAAACAACACACATGAAAAAAGCGCCACCGTTATAAAATTGGTCAAACGCATCATTTTCTGTACACGCCGTTTGAGACTTCTTTTGACACATTGCTTCTGATCTAATGTTTTATGCATAGAGCCACCTTTTACGCATTATTTTCTTTCATTATACCCCATATTTCGACCAAAATAAAGATGCAAAGGTCTATAAAGATTATATTTCCATTAAAGTTTGACCATATAAGTGGTATTGACTTGGGAAAGACAGTGCTATATATTAGATGTCATAAGGTTATTCTAACACGCACAAATAGGACATAACGGAGGTTTAATAAGGAAAATAATGGGAAAAATTTATATAACACGACATGGAGAAACGCACTGGAATACTGAAAGAAGAATGCAAGGTCAAAACAACTCGCCCTTGACAGTATTGGGAGAAAAACAAGCCGGCTGGTTGTCTAAAAAGTTGAAGGATGCTTCCATTGATGTGATTTATTCAAGCTCACTCATGCGTGCTCTAAGTACGGCCTATATCCTAAGAGACCATCGGGAAATTCAAGTGATCCCCAATAACGATCTGAGGGAAATTTATCTGGGATGTTGGCAGGGTAGACTGACAGAAGATGTGGAAAGAGAGTACCCTGAACAGCATCGGTGTTTTTGGAAGGCTGCACAAGATTATGTGCCAGTAGACGGTGAATCCTTTTTGGAACTCACAGAAAGAGTAAAAAAATGTTTTGATGAGATTTTGAGTAGTCATCCTGATGAAAATGTTTTGATAGTTGCCCATGCTGTTGTTTTAAAAGCTTTATTGAATGCCATTAACAACGGAGGAAAACTAGAAACCTTTTGGGATGGACCTCACCTTAAACCCACCTGTTTAACCATTTTGAATTATGAGGCGGGTCAACTGAACTTTGAAGTACTCGCAGACATATCCCACTATGAAGAAATCAATAATGCGGGTGGTTGGTTTATGGATGAGGAATAAAATGTATTTGAAATAAGGAGGAGAGTCCTATAAAAAAGAGAAAAATGATCTTGATCGTTAGTACAGCCATTATGTTAATGGGATGTAGGACACAAAAAGTGGCTGATGATCTTAAGACAACAGAGGCGCTGGTTGTTCAAGAAATAACCCAAGTGGAGCTGCCAAAGGCAGAAGAGATTGTTTTGCCTAAGGTAGCGAGCATTCATTATTTAGGTAAGGATTTATGGAATGAGAATCTGGTAACTGAAACAAAAATTCTGAATATGGCTACTGCATTTGAGGACACATTAATTTTTTCTTTATCTGAACGAATAGGTGTGCCTCATACAGATTCACAAGACAATCAAAGTCGGCTCTTGAAGTTTCCAAACTCTGCACAGGTGTATTTAAATGAAAAATCCGGTGAGTCTATAGATAAGGATTTCACCCAAGTCAATAAGGTAATGGTAGAAGAGGATAACACCTTACTGTTAGCGGGTAGTAACAGTGCAAACAGTGGGATGAAGGTCGGTTCATATCAGCTGTCTTTAGGAGATACCCATTGGAAAGTCATGGGGGGAACAAAAGGGATTTCAGGTACAGATGGGGAGGTTTATTATGCTGGGGAAGCCAGTGACATCATCAAAAGTAGTGATGGTGGTATCGTCTATATCAGCAACATTCCTGACGCCATGGGTGTAAACAAAAGCTACGTCACCAAGGTAGAGGCTAATGGTCTGGAAATATGGCATAAAGAACTGCCTATAGGGCTCTATTTAGAAAGGCTTGTAGAAGGAGAGACACCAGATACCGTACTCATCCTGGCTGAAACAATTGAAGAGGGCACATCTTCCGTACTAAAAGTTGAAAAGGGGAGTGTCGTCCAAAGTCTTCAATTATCTTTTAGAGCAGATTCGATTAAGAAAGTCGGGAAGCATGAATTTTTCATACTGGGCACTGATCACAAGGATGAAGTCTTTAATTTCATACCCATCCAAATGGATACAATGCCAGTGATTGCAAAAATTGATAGTGCCCTTAATATGCTTTATACCTATTCCAATGGGACGCTAAGCCGTCTATCGGATTTTATCCCTATTGGTGAGCATATATATCTATTTGTAGGCAATGAAGGGCTTACATCAGTTGTAGCGGCCTTTTACGACTCGGGCAAAACCTTAGAGCTGATTAAAAAAGAAGGCTACCCCAATATGGGACAACCGAGTCAAATTATTAGTCGTGAAATTGAGGGGGGCACAGAATATGTCATGAGTGGTTTGAATTACTTCAAACAAGAAGAACTCATGTGCACGTATTCCTGGGTTGCCCATTTATACCCATTAAAGCCAGCACTTGGTATGCTTTATGACGAAAAGGCAGATGGAGGCAGCAACGAGGGATTCTTAGAAAGAGGGGAGCCAGATCGTACTGCAATAGCTTATGCCATTGCAAAATATCAAGAAGACGAGGAGCTTATGTATATTCGTTATTTAAAAAGTGATGAAGGATATGCTTTTGTCATCACAGGGGAGTGGTATAATTCACAGATCATCCACCAATACCTGCTTAAGAAAGATGGAGAAACCTGGCAAGTACTCGAAAAGTTTGGCGTTACAGATAGAGTCAATAGCAAGATACAAGCCAACCATCCAGGAGTGCCCTTGGCAATTCTTCCACCCTTTGAAGTGGCTGACTACCTGGTGAAAGTTCTTGATGATCAGCAATTAAAGGCCTTTATAGCCATGGTTGACAAAAGTAAACTGGTAGGAGACATCTCTTTTTGTTCTTATATTGGGGATTACTTTTATGTTTTATTTGAAGATGGCTCTGACTACCTCATAACAAATCCCGAAAACAAAAACAAAGAAATTTACAATGTACATCCCTGGATACCCTATAACTACTACCTCATTAACGATGGAAAACCACCTTATTTTATATTCATTCAAAACTAAAGAAAAGTCACGTGACAACCGCTCTGCCCCGTGACCTTTATCTCTAACTTATTTATTTGCTATATGATTCTTCAATGGCAACTGCAACAGCAACTGATGCACCAACCATTGGGTTATTACCCATACCAATAAGTCCCATCATTTCAACATGTGCAGGAACGGATGAGGAACCAGCAAATTGAGCGTCTGAATGCATTCTACCCATAGTATCTGTCATACCATAAGATGCAGGACCAGCGCCCATGTTATCAGGATGAAGTGTTCTACCTGTACCGCCGCCAGAAGCAACTGAGAAGAACTTTTTGCCTTGCTCGATACATTCTTTTTTATATGTACCCGCTACTGGATGTTGGAAACGTGTAGGGTTAGTGGAGTTACCAGTAATGGATACACCCACTTCTTCCTTATGCATGATGGCAACGCCTTCACGCACATCATCAGCTCCGTAACAACGTACTTTTGCTTTATTGCCTTCGGCGTAAGCAACCTCTTTAACAATTTTCTATTCTCTTGTGTAATAATCAAATTCAGTTTCAACAAAAGTAAATCCGTTGATTCTAGAAATGATATAAGCAGCATCTTTGCCAAGACCGTTTAAGATTACTCTTAAAGGTGCTTTTCTAACTCTGTTAGCAGATTGAGCAATCCCAATCGCGCCTTCAGCAGCAGCAAAAGATTCATGTCCTGCTAAGAAAGCAAAACAAGTGGTGTCTTCGCGAAGGAGCATAGCCGCTAAATTACCATGGCCAAGTCCAACGAGTCTTTGGTCTGCAACAGAACCAGGAATACAGAAAGCTTGTAAACCTTCGCCTAGAGCTTCAGCAGCTTCAGCTGCTTTTTTACATTCTTTTTTAATCGCAATGGCAGCACCAACAGTATATGCCCATAAAGCATTTTCAAAACAGATGGGTTGAATAGCTCTTACGATTTCTTGTACATCTATACCTTTAGCCTTGCAAATAGCTTCAGCATCTTCAAGATCTTTGATGCCGTACTTTGCTAAGACAACATTAATTTGGTCAATTCTTCTTTCATAACTTTCAAATAATGGCATTATTTACGTCCTCCTTTAATTTTATGATTATTCGTGTCTTGGATCGATATATTTGACTGCATCATCATATCTACCGTATTGGCTAGTTGCTTTTGCTAGAGCATCATCTGCTGTTTTGCCAGCTTTTATCATATCCATCATTTTACCAAAGTGAACGAATTTGTAGCCGATAACTTCATCATTTTTATCAAGGCCCATGCTGGTGCAATAGCCTTCAGCCATTTCTAAGTAACGAACACCTTTAGCTTTTGTTCCATACATTGTACCAACTTGACTTCTTAATCCCTTGCCTAAGTCTTCAAGTCCAGCGCCAATTGGAAGGCCGCCTTCAGAGAAAGCTGTTTGAGTTCTACCATAAGCGATTTGTAAGAAAAGTTCTCTCATAGCAACATTGATGGCATCACAAACTAAGTCTGTGTTTAAGCCTTCTAGTAAAGTTTTGCCAGGAAGTAATTCTGATGCCATAGCAGCGGAATGGGTCATACCTGAACATCCTACAGTTTCTACTAAAGCCTCTTCAATGATTCCGTCTTTAACGTTAAGTGTTAATTTACATGCCCCTTGTTGTGGTGCACACCAGCCAACACCATGTGTTAAGCCTGAAATGTCTTTGATCTCGTATGATTTAACCCATTTTCCCTCTTGTGGGATTGGAGCAGGGCCGTGTTTTGCGCCTTTAGCAACAACACACATA
Organism: uncultured Eubacteriales bacterium; assembly: GCA_964546035.1. Taxonomy (GTDB): domain Bacteria; phylum Bacillota; class Clostridia; order Lachnospirales; family Vallitaleaceae; genus CAZJIO01. The sequence goes on from CAZJIO010000013.1 coordinate 27,405, forward strand.
TTCTGAACTTCATGTGAGTATAACATATTTGGATCTCCTTCCGTAAAATAAAAGTTTACGATGTTTATGTATCATGTTAGGTCGAAATGACCTTTTGTAGGTCAAATGAACCTACGATGAACGCATCTTTTGATAATGCGCTCAGTTACCTGTCGAAATTACATACAAGGACATTTTACCAAATATTGAGGTAAAATACAAAACATATTTTCATATTTCTAATAAAAAATTACAAGTTAAATAGGAGTTCTGTTGTGCAATTTGACGTTAAAAGTTATTTTGAATGTTTAATGAATTATTATAGAATATCTATTTAAAACTGATACAAATTATGGTAGTATTAAGTTAACAATGGGATGTGAAAGCATCTACAACGTATTAAGAAAAAGGAGATTATTACATATGGCAAACAAACTTGAACCAATTGGCAAATCTTCATTAGGGATGGACGAAAATCTAGCAGCACTTCTTACGTATGTATTCAGTTTAGTAGGCGGAGTTATTTTCTTCGCTGTTGAAAAGGAAAGTAAATTTGTTAAATTCCATGCTATGCAGTCCATTATTCTGGGCTTGGCTTGGATCGCATTATGGGTTGTATCTGCAATCGTTGGATTCATACCTTTCATAGGCGTTATTTTTGGTTTATTAACTGGATTGGTGGGCTTTGGATATTTTATATTATCCATTATACTAATGATTAAGGCTTATCAGGGAGAATGGTTTGAATTACCCGTAGTTGGTAAGATCGCAATGGAACAAGCTAATAAATAGATAGGAATAGTTACTCAAGTCACCTTAAGCGGTGACTTTTACTTTATAAGGCAATAAAAATTATTGACTTTTGTTCTTAAGGAAAGTAAACTGATATTACGTTAAACAAATAACCTTTCAATGGATGATGACGTTGAAATAGCGGACATTTTTCAAGAAATCCAATAAATAGGAAAGGAGCAAGTGATATGGAAAATATAATAAAACGCGTTTCTACTAGAAACTATCTTGATGTAGAGCTTACAGATCATGAAAAAGACAGCATTCAACAGATTCTCCATGAAGACTATAAAAGTATCTTTGGACATGCTCTAGATTTAAAATTTGTAGACCAGAAGTTTATGAAGAAAAACAAAGTGAAACGTGTTGGTACTTATGGTGTCATCACTGGTAACCCAGGTTACATTTTTGCAGGCATTGAAAGCGATATGAATGCATATATTGACTATGGATATGTGGTAGAGCTGATTGTGCTAAAATTAACGGGTCAGGATTTTCAAACCTGTTGGATGGGCGGTACTTTTAGCAGAAAGACGCTTTTCAAACTATATAAATTATCTAAAAATGTTTCAATTCCTGCAGTCATCACTGTTGGTAAGAAGAGTGAGAAAAAAAGCTTTGTTCAAAACCTAATGGGCAACAACTATCATAATCGTAAACCCTTTGAGAATATATTTTTTAATGGTCAAATGAATAGTCCATTGCAACCTGAAGCGGCAGGAGCATTTAGAGAACCTCTAGAAGCACTGCGATTAGCGCCCTCAGCAATCAATGCACAACCCTGGAGAATTGTTAAAGAAGATCATAAAATTCATTTTTATTGCGAAACAACAGGGGTTAATCCTATGAAATATGTGGATATAGGAATTGGGATTGCTCATTTTGATCTGATTAGAGAAAAGAAAGGTATCGAAGGCGCTTGGGAAGTTTTATCCATTCACAGTCAGAAAAACATCCGATACGTCATAAGCTTTATCGCTTCATAGAAATTAATCACAACAAACTGAAAAAGTAAAGGCATCTGCGCAGCAGATGCCTTTACTTTTATCTTAAAGAGAACTTCTCAGGGAAGTCTCTCCCATCAAATACAAATCTACACTTTGTGCTAACTTTCTACCTTCAGCAATGGCATGAACCACAAGGGATTGACCACGTCTCATATCCCCTGCACAGAAGACACTAGGTACATCTGTTGCATAAGCAGCATTCGTTTTAACATTGCCTCTTTGATCATAAGTAACGCCCAAATCATCCAACATCCCTTTGTGTTGAGGGTGTAAGAAGCCCATTGCAAAGAGGACTAAATCGGCCTCAATGGCAAATTCACTGTCTGGAATTTCCTTCATTTGAGGGAAACCGCCCCCTTCTGGAGTGGTCCACTCGAGGCGAACGCAGTTGAGCAGCGTGACTTTACCATCTTTACCTTCAAAGGATTTTGTTCCTATACTGTAGTTTCTAATATCTTTTCCAAGAGCAGCTTCAGCCTCGATATGAGAGCTGGATTGCTTATGGAGTCTAGGCATAACCGGCCAAGGTTGAGATTCGTCTCTCTCAAGTGGTGGGATAGGTAACAACTCCAGTTGGGTGACATCAATTGCACCTTGACGAAGGGAAGTACCTACACAGTCTGAACCTGTATCACCACCACCAATAACAATCACTTTTTTGCCTTTTGCATGGATTTCTCCATCAGCTGGAATTATTTGACCCGCAACACGTTTATTAGATTGGGGCAAAAAGTCCATTGCAAAATGAATGCCGGCTAATTCTCTTCCGGAGATGGTTAAATCTCTGGGTTCCGTAGATCCACCTGTCAAGCACACCACATCAAAGGCTTCTTTTAGCTCTGATACGGGCACATTAACACCAATATGAGCGTTTGTTTTGAAAACAACACCTTCAGCCTTCATTTGATCAATACGACGATCAATGTAGCGCTTTGGTAATTTGTAATCTGGGATACCATATCTTAAACAACCGCCAAGATTATCGGCTCTTTCAAAAAGAGTGACACTATGACCGACACGCGCGAGTTGCTGAGCTGCAGCTAGACCAGAAGGACCTGAACCAATAATGGCTACTTTCTTACCCGTTTTAATAGCAGGGGGTTGAGGTTTGATCCAGCCCTCAGCCCAGCCTTTATCTGCTATAGCAAGTTCGATTTGTTCAATGGTTACAGGCGGTTCTATAATCCCGAGGACACAACCACTTTCACAGGGTGCTGGACAAATTTTTCCAGTAAACTCTGGGAAATTATTGGTGATTTGAAGGACCTCTAAAGCTTTTTTCCATTGGTTGTTATAAACCAAATCGTTGAAGTCGGGGATAATGTTGCCCAGTGGGCAACTGTAATTACAAAATGGCACACCACAATCCATACATCTTGAGGCTTGTGTTTTTACTTCCTCTTCTGGGAGTGGGATATATATGTCGTTATAATTGTTGATTCTCGCATCAGCAGGATGATAGGCTCCTGTTTTTCTGTCTATTTCTTTGAATCCAGTAACTTTTCCCATCTTGACACCTCCTAATTTACCGCTGCTTGCGCAGCAGTTTTTCTTTTTGTTAAGATTTCTTTGTAAGCTGGGGAAATTACTTTTATAAACTTTGGCAAATAAGCATCAAAATTACTCAGTATTTCTTTTGCTCTTTCACTGCCTGTATAGTCAGCATGTTTTGTAATCAATGATTTAAGTAGTTCGATATCGTCGGTCTCACTGAGCTTTTCAGATATAACGATTTGATAGTTACAACGATTTTTTTCAAAATCACCGATCTCATCTAGGACAAATGCCATACCACCACTCATACCTGCTGCAAAGTTTCTACCTGTGTTACCAAGAATAACGGCAACACCACCGGTCATATACTCACAACCATGGTCACCAACGCCTTCAACAACAGCCGTTACACCGGAGTTACGTACGGCAAAACGTTCGCCGGCTATACCACTTAGATAAACTTCACCACTGATTGCGCCGTAGAGTAGGGTATTACCAACAAGGATATTTTCGCTTGCTTTAAAAGTTGCTTCTTTAGATGGATATACAATCAGCTTACCACCCGATAACCCTTTTCCGAGATAATCGTTACAATCGCCTTCAAGTTCAAAGGTCATGCCAGTTGTTGCAAAAGCACCAAAGCTCTGACCGCCTGATCCTTTAAATTTGTAATAAATGGTATCTTCAGGTAAATAAGCTCCCTTAGTGACGCGAGCAACCTCGCCTGCCAACATGGTACCAACACTGCGATGAATGTTTCTAACAGCATATTCTTTTCTGACTACTTTTCCTTCGGTTAATGCAGGCTTTGCGTCAGTGATTAATTCCCTATCAAAGATATCTTCTAAGTTATGTTCTTGAGCTTTTACACATCTTGGTTGAATACGAGCAGGTAGTTCAGGTTTGTATAAAATGGCACTGAAATCAATATCTTTTGATTTCCAATCCAAAATATCTGTATTGGGCTCAAGCATATCGACACGTCCAACCATTTCATCAATGGTTCTGAAACCAAGTTCTGCCATATATTCTCTCAAATCAGAAGCTATAAAGGTGAAAAAGTTCACAACATGGGCTGCTTCCCCTTTGAAATTCTTGCGCAGTTCAGGATCTTGTGTTGCAACACCTACGGGACAAGTGTTGTTCTGACATTTTCTCATCATGATACAGCCACAAACAATTAAAGCAGCCGTAGCAAAACCGAATTCTTCAGCACCCAAGAGGGTAGCAATGGCCACATCGCGACCAGTTTTAAGCTGTCCGTCGGTTTGAACCACAATTCTACTTCTTAAGTCATTCATGAGTAAGGTTTGTTGGGTTTCTGCAAGGCCTAATTCCCAAGGTAGACCTACATACTTAATGGAGCTAATAGGTGCAGCGCCAGTACCACCGTCATGGCCGGAAATGAGGACAACATCTGCATGGGCTTTAGAAACACCAGCAGCAACCGTTCCAACACCCACTTCAGAAACGAGTTTGACATTGATTCTTGCTTTTTCGTTAACGTTCTTTAAGTCGTAAATGAGTTGTGCTAAGTCTTCTATAGAATAAATATCGTGATGAGGTGGAGGAGAAATCAGGTCAATACCAGGTGTTGAGTTGCGTACCTTTGCGATATCTTCAGATACTTTATCTCCTGGTAGATGACCACCTTCACCAGGCTTAGCGCCCTGTGCCATCTTAATTTGTATTTCTGAACAATTAACTAGGTATTCAGTATTGACACCGAAGCGTCCAGAAGCCACTTGTTTAATGGAGCTTCTTAAAGCATCGTCGTATAAACGTTCTTTTGATTCGCCACCTTCACCTGAGTTGGATTTTGCACCCATTGAGTTCATGGCTTTAGCTAGGGTTTGGTGAACTTCTGCACTGAGAGAACCAAAGGACATTGCACCTGTTGAAAAGCGCTTTAAAATGTTTTCTAAAGGTTCAACTTCTTCAATTGGAATAGGGGATCCTCCCTTGAATTTCAAAAGTCCTCTAATGGTGTTAAGCTTTTGACTTTGGTCATTGATTAAAGAAGCATATTCTTTGTAAAGCTTGTAATTTTTAGTCCTACAAGATTGTTGTAATTTATGAATCGTATCTGGGTTAAACAAATGGTTGTCAGCATTCTTTCTCCATTGATGACTGCCACCTTCAGATAAGCCATTGTAAGTGCTTCGAAGGGTGTTATAAGCACGTTGATGACGAAGGATGACTTCTTGGGCAATGACATCTAAGCCAATTCCTTCAATACGTGACGCTGTACCAATGAAATAGTTATTGATCACTTCACTATTGATACCAACGGCTTCGAAAATCTGCGCGCCATGGTAGCTTTGAAGGGTACCAATACCCATTTTTGAAAATGTCTTAAGTAAACCATCTCCTAAAGCTTTGAGATAGTTTTTATAACCTGTTTCTGCGGATAAGCCTTTTTTGCTCAGATATAAGCCGGAATCAGCTAAACCTGCAATGGTGTCAAAGGCAATGTAAGGATTAATGGCATCCGCACCATAACCAATGAGTAGAGCCATATGCATGACATCACGTGCATCACCGGTTTCAATGATCAGATCCACTTTCATACGTAATTTTTGCTGGATGAGATGGTGATGAACACTTGCTGCGGCCAATAGACTTGGCATTGGTGCATGATATTTATCAACACTTCTATCGGATAAAATGATGAGGTTATAACCTTCTTTAATGTTATCTACAACATGGTTGTTAAGGGTTTCTAAAGCTTCTTTTAAGCCTTGACCACCGTCATCTGCTGAAAACACCGTTGGAATTTTAATGGATCTAAAATCTTTGTGGTTGATGTGTACAATTTTTTCGAAGGTTGCATTGTCAAGAATCGGGTGGTTTAATTCGATAAAATTAGTATCAACGGTTTCGTCAAGGGGTGCCAGTAAGTTGCCACGATCTCCTAGGAATTGAACTAAGGACATAACCAATTTTTCACGAATAGGGTCAATAGGTGGGTTGGTTACTTGGGCAAATAATTGTTTGAAATAATTATAAAGCAGTTGGGGTTGGTTAGATAAAACAGCTAAGGAAGCATCGTTACCCATGGAAGCAATCATTTCCTTGCCAGAGTCAATCATAGGCGCTAGGACTTTTTTCAACTCTTCTTCGGTATAACCATAAACTTTTTGTAATTGAAGCAAACGGTCGGCGCCAAGGGGTGTTATTTTATGAGGTACGTCTAAGTTGCTAAGAAGGATTTTGTTGCGATCAATCCATTCCTTGTAGGGCTTTTCTTTCGCTAAAGATGCTTTTATTTCTTCATCTGAGATGATTCGGCCTTCTTTTGTGTCAATTAGGAACATGCGTCCCGGTTGTAGACGACCTTTTTTTACAATGTTTTTAGCTTCAAAAGGCAATACGCCAGTTTCGGAAGCCAGTACAACCACGTCATCTTCGGTCACTAAGTATCTAGCGGGGCGTAGTCCATTACGGTCAAGAGTGGCACCAATTTGCACGCCATCTGTGAAAGCAATCGCTGCAGGACCATCCCATGGCTCCATTAAACCTGCATGATATTCGTAGAAACCCTTTTTGTCGTCGTCCATGGTGCTGTGTTCTTGCCAAGCTTCAGGGACTAACATACAGATGGCATGGGCTAAGGACTTGCCACTTGCAATAAGCATTTCTAAGGCATTATCTAAGCTCGCAGAGTCAGAGCCGTTGGGTTCAATAATCGGATATATTTTTTTAATATCTTTGCCAAGGACATCAGATTCTAAAACGCCTTCCCGTGCATTCATCCAGTTGACATTTCCGCGTAAAGTGTTAATCTCGCCATTGTGGGCAAGATAACGGAAAGGTTGAGCCAAATCCCAAGAAGGGAAAGTGTTGGTACTATATCTTTGATGAACCAGTGCAATGGCACTGATCATATCTTGATCTTGTAAGTCCGGGAAAAAACCAGGAATTTGATGGGCCAATAATTGTCCTTTGTAGACAATCGTTTTGCAGGAAAAACTACTCATGTAGAAGCATTCTGTATAGGAATGTTTGCTTTTTCTCACTGCATTTTCAATTTGTTTTCTAACAACGTATAATTTGCGTTCAAAAGCTTCTGGTGTTAAGGCATTGTTTTCAATAAACAATTGATGAATCATTGGACGGGT
>CAZJIO010000013.1:34828-35632 GCA_964546035.1 uncultured Eubacteriales bacterium
GGATTCATTAAGAGGGACATTTCTCCAACCAATCAGCTTCAAATTTTCCTTAAGTAATTCTCTTTCGCAAATACCTTCGCAAAAATTTCTAGCATTGGGCTCTTGGGGAAGGAAAACCATACCCACGCCATATTGCCCTTCCTCGGGAAGTGAAAAACCTAATTTTGCCACTTCTTTTTGAAGGAATTTGTGGGGGATCTGAAGGAGGATACCAGCCCCATCACCTGTATTAGGGTCAGCACCAACAGCACCACGGTGGGTTAAGTTGACCAGTACTTCTAAGCCTTGTCTAACAATATCATGAGATTTTGTGCCTTTAATATGCGCTACAAAACCAACACCACAGCTGTCTTTCTCCTGCTGGGGATCGTACAACCCTTGTTTTGGGGGTAAACCATGAGAATTCTTCATCGAGTATTGCCTCCTTACTATAGTCTAGCTTACATGTATTATTCATCCATATTGCTCTATTGATAAAACATATGAAAACTACAATATGTTATCATTTTTAGCGTCCTTGTATTATACCACAATGGTTATGACAATTCAAGACAATGAAGGACATTAAATTCAAAAATTCATTTACAATTATGAATTAAGAATAAGTTCAAAATGGCATGCCTTGGTAAAAAAGGCAATTTACCCAGATAAATCAAGGTTATATTGCCAATTACGACAAACTAAGTAAATTATATTTAAAGGTTTAAATGGATAATTATTCATTATTGAGAAGAAAAATGAAGCGCTATAAAATAAATCCACCATTTCGACCCATGAGCGACTGACTCAAAAAGGCTTATCCAA
>CAZJIO010000013.1:35646-43698 GCA_964546035.1 uncultured Eubacteriales bacterium
ATATTCACATTAGAAAGGTTTTAAATGACGAGGATGTCTCATATAATAACAGCATATCATTAATCATCAGGTTCTGTTCCACATGGGATTGAATTATTATATAATAGAGCAAAGCCTTGATGAATAGTCTTTCACTTTGGAGGAAAATAAGCGTGAGAAAGCAATATTATAGAGCAACTTTCATGATGTTTATAGCCATTATTGTGGTGATTTTTTTACTTGCACTAGATAAAAAACCTGAGGTGGATGGGCCAATAGGTGAAGATGAGCCAGTTCCAACAACGTCAACGAATGTAGATGAACTGAATCCAGGTAAAGTTGAAATTGAAAGATTCGTCGATGTGCCCTACGATGCCCCAGAAAACATTTCAAAAGCACTAGCTGTTAAAATGGTGGCCTTATCAAAGGAAGACAAAACCAGTGTGCAGGTTAGAGATAGAGAAATAGATTTTGAGGATACCAGTAAGGAGGTCTGGTTTGATAAATACTTCAATGTGGCAATTGTTGAAGGTTGGTTCATACCAGAGGAGATGATGATTAAACCTCTTGATCCATTAACCTACGGCGACGTTGCACGGATGGTTAAGTATTTTGAGTTAGAGGATGCCCTAGGGGACCTTGAAGTAGCGGGTAAAGAAAAGGAAGCCATTGGATATCTGGAATGGATGAAAGTCTATGAAAGTCTTTTGCCAAAGTTTGAAACGCATGAGGCAGTTGAAGAGATACCTCTGATTGTTTTTTCCACACCTACACTCAGTAATACACTAGGAAGTTGGCAGATGGCCACAGATCAGGGAGCGTATTCCTTTGAAGGGATAGGAATGGATAGTTGTATTAACAAGCAAGTCTCATTTTTGGTTAAAGATAAAGAAGTGCTTGCCATTTTAGGGATACTTCAAGAAAACCCTGTATTGACCAATGCCTATATTCTCCATCTGGATGGTAAGAATCAAGTGGCAGAAGTATTCATGGGTGGGGTCTCCAGAAATTTCCCCTTAGACCCATCTATCAAGTCGGAAGACAAGAGCCTGTTTATTGGCGATATTCAATTAATTGAAAATACCATTATGAGTTTGAAAGAGAAGAACAACTCGGTAGATGGTGTCGTTAAAAAAATCACAGAACAGGAAATAGAGGTAGAAGGTATAGGTAAGCTGAAGCTCTCAGAAGATGTCAAATTTTATAGCACGGTTAATACGTTGATCTTTTCGAGCTTTGATGCAGTAGTTGTCGGTTATGATACGGCCACCTTTATATTAGAAGAAAGTGAAGTTGCAGCTGTGATTATTAGGGATAAGGTGGAGATTGAAACCGTACGAGTCGTTTTAAATGATACGAGTTACAAAAACTTATTTCATAAAAATGTAGAGATCACTGGGTTGCAACCCTACAACGTCTTGAGAGGGAGTTTGTCAGATGTTTTCAACAAAGAGCAGATCTTCAACGTAAATGAAATGGATTTGGCAATTGGGGAAAGAGTGATGATACAACCTGAGACGGGTGGTCAACTTAAAATCAATACGATTTCTAGAGGTGGAGGGAAGTATACGCCTTTGTATCGGGGGAAAATTGAAATTGAAAGGGTAGAGGAAGGGTATATTGTCATCAATGAAGTCGATTTAGAGGATTATCTTTACAGTGTTGTTCCTAGTGAAATGCCGACATCATATGGATTAGAGGCGGCAAAGGTTCAAGCTGTCTGTGCTAGAAGCTATGCCTATACCCAAGTTTATGCCAATAGATTTTGTGAATATGGCGCTCATGTAGATGACAGTACCCTTTGCCAAGTTTATAACAATACACCTGAAACAACGGTGTCGATTCAAGCGGTTAAGGATACAAGAGGTCAACTCTTAAGTTATAAGGGGAATGTCATTTCGACAAACTTTTTTTCAACGTCCTGTGGGGTGACATCGGATTCAGGGGATGTATGGGCAAATTACGAAACCAAAGAATTTCCTACAGTTTCTTCTGAGTATTTAAAATCCAAGTATCAAAGCGATACACAAACCTTAGAGGTAGATCTTAGCCAAGAAGCCCCGTTTAGAACCTTTATTCTCAACACGAAACTACCATCCTTTGATGCAGATTTCCCTTGGTATAGATGGTCTACTACCCTAACAGCAGATCAGATTGAGGCTACTCTCAATAAGAATATGTCCGCTCGGTATGAGGCTCAACCCAAGCTCATTAAAACGCTAGATGAAAATAACATCTTTAGAAGCCGTCCTATTGAAGAAATTGGAGAAATCTTAGATCTATCTGTCTATTCAAGAGGTGGAAGCGGCATCATTAGTGAAATGATTGTTCAAACAACAACGGGTATTTATAAAATAGCGACAGAGTACAACATTCGTCTACTCATTGCGCCTATTAATTATATTGAGGGTGGACAAAGCGTAACCATCACTAGGAATGATGGTAAAACCTCTTTGGATATGACCCTTATGCCCAGTGCATTTTATGTTATGGATAAAACAGTAGACACAAAGGGAAAATTAAAAACCGTCACCTTCAGTGGAGGCGGATATGGGCATGGGGTTGGTATGAGTCAAAATGGCGCGAAAGCAATGGTGGATTTAGGGTATAAATACGAAGAAATTCTAAACCATTATTATGAGGGCACAGAGCTTATGACTTTGGAGTAACTTACCTTTCTTCTGAGATGACGGCATTAAGTTCACCACCAAGCATAATAATTGTGCAAGAAATGTAGAGCCACAGGAGTAAAATGATGATCCCTGTTAAGCTGCCATACATATAGGAAAAGCTTTGGGAAGTATTGACATAAAAGGAGAAAAAATAGGAAACGAAAATCCAACTGATGGTTGCAAAAATTGAGCCTGGCAGCACATCCTTAATGGTAATTTTTCGATTGGGGGTAGCGTTGTAAAGCATGATAAAAAAGAGAAAGGATAAAACAACCGAAAAAAGCAAACGGATTAAATCTATAAGGAAATCAACATTGGCAAGAACAGGCAGATTGAGCATGAGTAAACCCAGAATTTTATTGCCAAAAACAATGACACCTAAGGTCATTAAGACTATGAAAGCAAAAGCGACCGTGTAGATCAGTGAAAGAGCCCGCAAATAGAAATAGGAGCGGGTTTCTTTTTCTTTATAGGCCATATTTAAGCCGCCAATAATGGACATGACCCCTTTAGAAGCGGACCATACAGCAAAGATAATGGCTACAGGAAGTAACGACGAAGAGGCTTTAACACTTGAAATATCTTGGATAATAAGTTCGAAAATCCGCAAGACCTCAGGAGGAAAAAACTGGGTTAATTCTTTTAGGCTGTCTGTATCTTCAAAGGTCAGTTGATTAAGAATTTCCATTATGAAAATGAGAAAGGGGAAAATTGATAACAAGACAAAAAAAGTCAACTTGGCAGCCCAAGCTGAGATATCATCTTCCTTAATTCTTAAAACAAATTTTTTAATGAGACGTATGAATTGATTAAGCATAGAGTCACCTCTCTTAAAGTTCTATAAGTATCATTATAGCACGACACAATTAATATCATACTTATTATATGCAAAAAAGGCAAAAGTGTTGCACTCAATAGAAATTAGCTATAAACTATAAATAAGGATAACTTATTTTGGGAGGGCTTGAGAATGAGAACAATTGGGATTAATGGAAAAGGAAAAAGAGAAGCTAGAGGCAAGATGGAGCAATTGTGTATTGGTACCGGGAGAGCAAATCTACTCCTTAGAAAAGCACTCCTTGACCAGTTAGAGACTGCTCATGAAGAATGTGGTTTCAAATATGTAAGGTTCCATGGCATTTTTCATGAAGATATGGGCGTTTACCGTGAGGTAGAGGGAAAACCTGTCTACAATTGGCTCTATGTGGACCAAGTATACGACAGTATTTTGAAAATGGGTATGAAGCCTTTTGTGGAACTTGGGTTTATGCCCTATGATTTGGCTTCAGGTGATACGACGGTGTTTTGGTGGAAGGGTAATGTAACCATGCCAAAGAGCGATCAGCTTTGGTATGATTTTATTAAAAGCTTTGTAGAACATTTACAAAAACGCTATGGTGCAGAAGAAGTCGGCTCCTGGTATTTTGAAGTATGGAATGAACCCAATTATCCTGCCTTTTTTGATGCAAGTATGGAAGACTACTTTAGACTTTATCATTTAGCTGTCAGTGCTATAAAAGCAGTCAATCCTCATTTTAGGGTAGGGGGACCGGCCACTGCGGGTAATGGATGGATTAAAGAATTTATTGAGTATTGTATGACCCAGGAAGTGCCTGTGGACTTTGTATCCACCCACACCTATGGTGTCGATGGTGTACTTGATGAATTTGGTTTGATGCAGCTCAAATTACGTGATGAGAGTGACGCGATTATTAATGATGTAAAAGGCTCTAGAAAAGATGTATTGGCTTCTTTGAAACCGGATTTAGAATTGCATTATACCGAATGGAGTTCTTCCTATTCTAGTCGAGATCCAGTTCATGATAGCTATATTCAAGCACCTTATATACTCCATACCCTTAAAAATGTGAAATATTATGTTAACTCGATGTCCTATTGGGTGGTATCGGATATCTTTGAAGAATCGGGAACAGTACCCTCGGAATTTCATGGCGGGTTTGGGTTAATGACCTTTAATGGGTACAAAAAACCAGCTTATTATGCGTATCAGTTTTTAAATGAATTGTTTGATACGGAAATTATCGTAGAAGATGAAGATTGTATTGTTACCGTGAAAGGGGGCACCCTTAGAATACGATGATGGGATTTCACACTTCCGGATACGGAAGCCTTTAATCAACATTACTATGTAAAACCCATCTTTCCAAAAAAACGAGAGACGGTACTTCTTCCCATTATCAATATAGAAAATGGTATTTACCACATTAAAACTAGAAAAATTGGGTATAAAAAAAATGACATCTTCAGCTGCTACTTAGAAGATGAGAAAGTGATTAGCCGCCCACAAATCAAAGATGCGTCCCAAAATCAAATTCTCATTGTAGAGGACCATCGGGCCGTTTTAGACATAGAATTAGAAGAAAATGAAGTGATTTGGTTAGAAATCAAGAAATAGTAGTCATCGGAGGTATTAATAATGGAACATTATGTAGACTTACATATGCATTCACAAGCATCAGATGGTACTTGGACGCCAAAAGAATTAGTAGAAAATGTGAAAAAGGTTGGGATAAGTACCTTTGCGGTCACCGATCATGATGTTATTTCAAGCGTTGCTAGAGCTCAAGAATATGCGCTCAAGGAAGGTCTGAACTTTATCACAGGGGTTGAATTATCCGCAAGTTTTATGAATCGTGAATATCATATTCTGACATATCATTTTGATTTAGAGAATTCAATATTCCTACAAAGAGTTGAAAAAAATCATCAAGTGCGTCTGGACTATCACAGATTAGTCGTAGAGACTTTGATGAAGGATTATGCCCAAGTATCATTGGATGAATTTTCCACCTATCAGTATGATTTATCCAGAGGCGGGTGGTCATCCCTTAACTATTTATACGATAAAAAAGTAGTTTATAATATGAATGACTTTTTTAATTTAATGAAGCGTTATGAGCTTCAACTGATTTTTGATACCCCGGAGACCATTATCAAAGACATCAAAGCAGCAGGTGCTATTGCGATTTTGGCCCATCCTCCTGCTTATGGTGAAGGACAGTTGTTACCAAAAGAGCTCTTAGATTCCTTTGTATCTTTTGGTATTATGGGCCTTGAATGTCATTCACCCTACTATAAGGAAATCACAGATACAGCCTACTATGTTGAATACTGTAAAAAGCACAACTTATATATTTCTGGTGGTTCAGACTGCCATGGGTCCTTACTACAAACTAGAAAATTGAAGCACCCTGCAATTTTAAAAGATCAATTAAACTTACCTTTTTTAAAATAAAGGGTAGAAAAGGCGGAATAGGATATGAATAAATCGAGTTGTGCCTGTGACAGTTGTCATTCAAAGCTTTGCGCTAGAAAGGTGCCCATATTCTCAACCTTAGAAGCAAATGAACTCAATGCTTTAATGGATCTCATTGTGCATAAGACGTACTTAAAAGGTGAACAAGTCATTACAGAAGGACATCCCTTAGATACATTAATTATTATTAATGGTGGTTTGGTAAAAGCCTACAAATATTCTCAAGAAGGAAAAGAGCAAATTCTCTACATTTTTTCTGTAGGTGATTTCTTCGGCGAAAAAAACCTGCTTAAAGACCTGGTATCCACTTATAACGTAGAAGCGCTGGAAGATACAATGATTTGCTCTATCCATAAAAATGAATTCAAAAAGCTCTTGCTCGCATATCCCTCTATTGGCATCAAAGTCATCGAAGCCCTATCAGAAAGAATTGACGGATTAGAATCCGCCATTGAAAATATGGGAACCAGGTCCATAGAATCAAGAGTGAATATCTTTTTACTGGAGTTTGCTAAAAAACAAGGCACGACCATCCCTAAAGGCATACAATTTGACCTTCCCTTAAGTCGTGAAGGCATTGCCAACTACATCGGCGTCACCCGTGAAACCGTCAGTCGGAAGCTGAGCCTTCTTCAAGAAGAAGGCATCATCGAATTGATAGGACATAAAAGAGTCATCCTCCTGGACAAAGAAAAACTGGAAGCTAACCTATAGCCCATAAAAATTTTTCTCTAATTTTGATTTAAATCACAGATTATGTCAAAAATAACGGTTAAACTTAAAGTAATCTAGAATTTAAGTGAGGGACATTATGGAAAAATTAATCGACCTGACCCAAACAGTTTATACGTTATGTAAAGATGATCCAGAGGTCATAGGCATTTTAAAAGCCCTTGGCTTTGATCAAATAGCACAAGAGGGTATGTTAAATACCGTCGGGAGATTTATGACCCTTGGAAAGGGTGCTGTCATGAAAGGGTTAGAAATGGAAAATGTGGAACAAGCCTTTATCAATAATGGGTATACTATTTTAAAGAAGAAGGAGTGATGATATGAGTGAATTGATTAACAACAGAGAATATAGACAAAAAAAGTTAAAGGAACTCATCCTACAGCTTCACGAAGGTAAAAGTGTAGAAGATGTTCAAGAAGAATTTGCCGAATTGATTAAGGGTGTATCTGCCACTGAAATTTCGGAAATGGAAGGTGCCCTGGTCAAAGAGGGGATGCCAATTCCTGAAATTCAACGCTTATGCGATGTACATGCAGCGGTATTTAAGGGCAACATTGAAGAAATTCATAGAAATAAAGGGCCAGAAGAAACACCAGGTCATCCCGTTCATACCTTTAGACTTGAAAATAGGGCTCTTGAAACTTTAATTGAAAGTCAAATAGAACCTGCATTAAAAGTCTATCAAAGTGAAGAGGAAAAAGATCTCGTTTATAAGTTACTCGAAGGGCTAAACCTCCTAGGGGATATCGATAAACATTATTCGAGAAAAGAAAACTTATTGTTCCCCTTTATGGAAAAATATGGTATCACGGCACCGCCTAAAGTTATGTGGGGTGTAGATGATGAAATACGAGCTGAAATTAAAGCCGTTAAAGCCCTGCTACACAAGGATACACATCCTAAAGATGAAATTGTTGAAAAAGTTGAAGCGGCTCTAAAAAAGATAAAAGATATGATTTTCAAAGAAGAAAATATACTTTTCCCAATGGTAGTTGATACATTTTCAGAAGATGAATGGGAGATGATTGAAAAAGACAGTGATGAAATAGGCTTCTGTCTTACTGAACCTGAAGGAAAATGGCAACCCTTTAGGGGTGATGTGATTAAAAAAGAGGAAGAAGTTAACAATAAAGTTTCAGAAAAAGGCTATATCAAGTTTGATACAGGGATCTTGTCAACAGACGAAATCGGGTCTCTTCTTAATACGTTGCCATTGGATATTACTTTTGTGGACAAAGATGGACTGGTAAAATATTTTTCCCAAGGAAAAGAACGGATTTTCCCAAGAACAAAATCTATTATTGGTAGAGAAGTGAGTAATTGTCATCCGCCAGCAAGTGTGCATATCGTGGAACAGATTGTCGAGGACTTAAAGTCAGGTAAGAAAGATC
>CAZJIO010000013.1:43719-52490 GCA_964546035.1 uncultured Eubacteriales bacterium
TTTATATTCGTTATTTTGCTGTCAGAAATGATGCTGGTGAATTTTTGGGAACCCTTGAAGTAACTCAGAATATTAAACCTATTACAGAACTTGAAGGTGAAAAAAGGTTAATGTCATAAAGTGTTCCAATATACTTGAATAAAATCGAGTATATTTTTTTTGCTTAAAAGTCCATAACGAACAAGTTGTAAAAAAAAATCATAAGATACAATAGGAGGTGTGCTATGGAAAACAATGAAATATCCACTAGGGAAGACAAAATATACAGGTCGTTAACATGTCAGATGCTTGAAGAACACTTAACCAGACAAATTGGGCGAAGTAGGCATTATACATTGGGATTAAATGACCAGTTGTATCATATCCAAACAGACAAAAGAAGATGCAAAAGGGCAGAGGATGATGAACTCTCTCGCCCAAAAAAAATTGAAGAGGAAACAAGAAATAAAGATGAAGAAGCACCTCAAATGGAGAATAAAAACGATGTAATAGAGGATAAAACAATACAAGGGGTGCAAGGTTTACCAGGTATTCAAGGAGAGCAAGGGGTACAAGGGATTCAAGGCATAGAAGGTCCACAAGGCCAGACTGGTTTACGAGGTCGCAGAGGTAAACATGGCAAAAAGGGAGAAATCGGTCCAAGAGGCTATAAGGGATTGCCAGGTGAAGACGGGGAGCGAGGGGCAAGAGGTCTACCAGGTGCAACAGGACCCAAAGGAGAGGCAGGACCACCAGGTCTAGCAAAAATTGCTCTAATAGCAGAATGGCGTGAATGGATTAACTGTCTATATGACCGTAATATTTATGAGATGGATGTATCCACAACAGTCCAACAGGAGTCAAAAAAAAGATTGACACAGAAAATAGATGGTCACATGCTCATTCTTGAGGATATGATGATGCCGTTAGAACAACTCGTCAGCATCCAGTTTGATGTACAATCCAATGATTTAAGTTGGATGACATCACTATTCACAGTAGAAGTAAACAATGCTAGTTGCTCATTAGCCAACCAGTTACAGATTTATGCTGAAAAAAAATCGGCTGTTCATATGGTAACAAATGGAGTTGGGAAATTCTCAAGGCTTCAAAACATGAATGTTATGAAGGTCGGTAAGGATATCGCATTGTTAAAATCTGTTGAACCGCCAGACAATAAGGTATATATTTTATTAGATCTTAATCAAATATCTTCAATACAAGAAGTGTAAATTCCTTGACCTCTTGCATCTAATAACATATAATGGGTAAAGAAAGAACTTTTTTGAAAGGTAATACCATGAACAAAACACTTAGATGGATTAAATTTGAATCAATAATGATCGCAATTTTTCAAGTTAACGCGATAGTTCTGTCCAAATTTAATAGATATTTTAAAAACCATATGAGTATTTTGGTCCCATCATTTAAATGATAACTGTAGAGTTTGTTTGCTCTATAAATAGTATAAAATAAAATGAGATCCCAAGGCTTATAGGCATTGGGATTTTTTTGTGTGTAAAATTAAGGAGGCTTATTGAAATGATAGAATGCAGCATGAACAATTTAACTAAGTTTTACGGAGCCAATAAAATATTTCAAAACATCACTTTCGATGTCAAAACAGGTGAAAGAATTGGCCTGATCGGTCAAAATGGATGTGGGAAAACAACCCTACTAAAGAACATCATGGGTATAGAAGATTATCAAGAAGGCAGTATTGCCATTCGAAAAGATGCCAAGGTAGGTTATCTCAATCAAATACCAGTCTTTGGAGCAGGTGCAACGACAATGGATGTGATTCTGCTTGCCTTTGAGAAAGAACAACGCATCAAGGGTGAGATGAAGGTTTATGAAGAAAAGTTCAATCATCTAGAGGGAGCGGCATTAGAAAAAGCTCTGATGCATTATGGACGATTGACTGAGCAATACGAAACCTTAGGGGGATATGAAATTGACACAAAAATCAGCATCATAACAGAAGGTTTACAGATTTCAGAGACACTCAAGGAAATGCAGTTTGAACAACTCAGTGGTGGTGAGAAAACAAGGGTCATTTTAGCAAAGATCTTATTGGAACAGCCAGATATTTTGCTCTTAGATGAACCGTCTAACCACTTAGATCTTGTGGCTATTGAATGGTTAGAGGGCTTTTTGAGGGCGTACAAAGGTTCTGTACTTGTGGTATCCCATGATCGCTATTTCTTAGACAGTGTTGTCAGTAAAGTCGTTGAACTTGAATTTGACAGAGCAGTGCTCTATTTAGGAAACTACAGTTACTATGTTGTAGAAAAGGAAAGAAGATTTCTTTTAGAGTACAAACATTATCAAAATCAACAAAAGAAAATTGATCAGATGGAACGACAGATCGAGCGCTATCGAATTTGGGGTGTAATGCGCGACAGCGATAAAATGTTTAGACGCGCTAAGGAATTAGAGAAACGCCTTGAGAAAATAGATGTCTTAGATCGGCCGGTCTTTGAAAAGCGAAAATTGTCACTAGAGGGCAATATTGTCAGTAGAACCGGAAAAATCGTGCTAGAAACAGAAGGATTGTGTAAGAGCTTTGGCCATAAAACCTTGCTACAAGAGGTAGATTTGCAGATATTCTATCAAAACAGTGTTTGTATTGTAGGCGAGAATGGAAGCGGCAAAACAACCTTGTTAAAAATGATTCTGGGCCAATTAGAACCAGATAAGGGTACTATAAAAATTGGTTCAAGAGTGAAAATTGGATACTTACCTCAAAATGTTGTCTATGAAAATGAGGAACAAACGGTGGTAGAGTATTTTTCTTACTTACATGATCTGACCATTGGAGAAGCCAGATCTCAACTGGCCAAAGTTTTATTTCTAAAGGAAGATGTGAATAAGAAAATTAAATCCTTATCAGGGGGAGAAAAAAGCAGATTAAAGCTGTGCTCCTTGACCTTTGAAGGGGTCAACTTTATGATACTTGATGAGCCAACTAACCATTTGGACATTGATTCAAGAGAAGTGCTTGAGCAAACACTTTTAGAATTTGAAGGCACACTTTTGTTTGTCTCCCATGATCGATATTTTATTAATAAGGTAGCCGATCAAATGATGGCTATTGAAAATCGAGGTATTAAAGTTTATGGTGGGGATTATACGTATTATCTTGAAACCTATCAAAAGTCACTACAAGGGGAAAAACAGGAGTCGTTGCCAGAGATAAAAAAAGTACCACTACAGAAGACGGATAGCAAGAAACCTTTGATAGACATAACCAAGAAACTTGAACTTATTGAAGTGAAAATAGAAGATTTAGAAGGCAGAATTAAAAGATTAAATGAGGAGATGCAAGTGCATAGTGCAGATTTTAATCATCTAAAGACACTTTTTGAAGAGAAAGAAATGGTAGAAGTGGCACTTGCTAGTGCTTACGAGGAATGGGAAAATTACCAAGAGAATTAGGAGCGCTTATGAAAACAATTAATTATTATAAAAATATAAAAATCAATTATGGGTTTATAGCCCTCAAAAACCTGAGTATCACTCAAGGTATTTGGATGATTTACTTAATTTCTAGGGGGTTATCTCTTTTCGAAGTAGGATTACTAGAAGGCATTTTTCATGTGACCTCCTTCTTAATGGAGACGCCAACTGGCGTGGTCGCCGATTTGTTTGGCAGGAAAACCAGCAGAGTGATAGGGATCTTATTTAGTCTATTAGCATCCATACTGATTGTAACTTCAGGAAGCTTTTTGGGATTTGCTATTGGATTTATGGCAAGTGCTTTGTCTTATAATTTTGAATCAGGGGCAGGAGAAGCTATGATCTACGATTCACTTTTGTTAGTAAATAGAGAGGCAGAATATATGAGGGTTGCTGGAAACCTGGAAGTCATTATGCAGCTAGCTATGGTTTTGTCTCTTGTTCTGGGCGGGGCAATTGGAAATATTTCATATAAAAATACCTATTTCGTTAACATAGCCATTACTTTGGTTGCCTTGATTTTAGTTTTGTTTTTTAAAGAACCCACAGTGGACACACAGGGCGTACATAAGAAACCTGCATCCCTTAAAGAAGCAATTATAGGACAATACAAAGATTGTTTTTTAATTGTAAAAGGAAATAAAAAATTAGTATACCTCATTACTTTCTTTTCCATCATTGGAACATTTACAACGCTATCCTTTTATTATTTACAGGTGGCTTGGCAGCATAATCGATTCACACCCGGTCAAATTGGTATATTCTTAGCCATTTCAGCAATTAGTGGTGCTTTAGGTGGCATGTTAGCAGTGAAGATTGATCGTAAATTTGGAGAGAGAGCTGTGCTGTTATATAGTCCTTTGTTGGTGATGGTTGCAGTGCCACTCTTTTACTTTGTGAAGGTAGCAATCATCGCTTTTGCAGTCGTGAGTTTTATCGAGAGTATCCTGTATGTAACGACTAGAGATTACATCAACAAGCTGATACCTTCGGAGAAAAGAGCAACATTGTTGTCTTTTGAAAGTACGATATTCAGCTTGTTCATGATCACCTTATTTCCGATATTTGGACTTGTTTCAGATTATATAGGTTTGCAAAAAGCCTTTCTTATATTAGGAGGGATACTCGTCCTGATTAATGTAAAAAATATATTCTATTGGAAAGCCAATAGAGAGACTATTTGATAAAATTGATAATATGAAGGTAATCCTCATAAGCCTTGTGGCCATCTTCACTTAATTGATAAATACCCGTGCGAACCCTTTCAAACCAACCATAATGATTGTTGGCAAAGAGGGTTTGTACTTTTTCATTGCCACTTTTTACTCGAATATCTTTGAGTGCCATTTCACCATTTTCTTTGAGTAGGTTAACGACCACAAGGGCTTTTTCTCTATATGCGGTGATGAGCTTGCCATTTGTACCACCAATATTATTGTCACCATGCCGTTCTGATAATTCCTTTAGTGCCCGCTCTTTTTTCTTTTTATTTTTGGCTTGACTGAGGGTTCTGCTAAAGGGTTGAGGATCAAAAGCAATTTGTGCATAGGGGGTTTTAGCATCTAGTGCAACTAAAATGAGCCCAAGTTCTAAACGCCTTAGGAGATGTTCCTTTTCTTGAAAGGCTCTGCCTCTACTTAGTTTTGAAGAGGGACGTGGAATGGCTACATAAACATCATTCGTCAGTTTTTGTCGCATTATAGCTTGAAGGACAAGTTTTAGATTAAAAGAAGTCTTAAGTTCAATGACTACCATTGAATCTTCCTTTGTTGCAACAACATCCATATCGTGTACTTCAGCATGGACGCTAAAACCGAGGGTTTCAAAAAGGTTTTTCACAGGTTCGTACAGTTGCGTTTCGTTCATTTTGCATCACCTCGTATTAAAGAATACTTTTTGTGTTAATTATAAATGGGTAGGAGAAAAAAGTCAAAATACTTGTTTTTTTGATTGACATAAATCGTCATAGCTGATATAATTTCGCCTTGTATGCAATGTGCAAAATACAATACACAAGATGCGATTCAAAACATAAGTTAATAATGACGGAGGCTCGAAATGGACGGACGTAAAACAGGTGTGGCAGATCCAACTGCAATTGGTTTATTTGGACTTGCAATTGTAACTTTGGTAGCAAGTTCACAAAAATTAGGTTTGACTTCAGGTAGTGCATTAATTATCCCATGGGCAATATTTCTTGGCTCGGCAGCTCAGCTTTTTGCATGTATTCAAGATGCGAGAAAGAACAATGTGTTTGGAGCAACAGCCTTTGGAGCATTCGCTTTATTTTGGTCTGGAGTAGGTATGACCTGGATGATTCAAAATGGTGTATTTGGTGCTCAAATGGCTGAAAATGTAGATACGAAGCAATTAGGATTTGCATTTGTAGGTTATTTAATCTTCTGTCTTTATATGACGGTAGCTGCATTGACCACCAATAAAATGTTGTTTATTATTTTTATTTTTATCGATTTATTATTTGTAGGGTTATCGCTTTCGACTTTAGGGATTTCTGAAAGTATAGGTCATCCTTTAGCGGCATGGTCAGAACTGATTATTTCTATGATTGGCTTTTATGGTTCTGCAGCAAGTATCATTAACATTCAATTTGGTAGAATCGTTCTACCTATAGGGAAACCATTGATTGCAAGAAGTTAAAACACCATTTTATTATAAGAGGGATGTTGAATTCGTTTGGACGAATTCAACATCCCTCTTATGCATTTCAATGCATTTAAATTAGTTACATAATTGTATATATGACCGTTGTAAGGATATATTATAAATACCTTGATAATTATTAGTTGTTGTGTATAATTAATTATAACAGCTACTATTATTGTTGGAATTTGTACTTAATTACCAACCAGTCAAAAAAAGACACAACATGTATCACTTAGGAGGGAATCATATGTCACATGGTCCAGCAACAGAATGGAAAAAAGATCAATCTGCTTCCATTAAATCTAAGTTAGGTCTGATTATGTTTTTAATTTATACGGTTATTTATGCAGGATTTATCATCATTAATGTGTATAATCCAAAATTAATGGCAATAGAGATTGGTAGCATCAACTTGGCAATTGTCTACGGATTTGTACTCATTGTCTTTGCTTTAATATTAGCGGTTGTCTACAATCACTATTGCACAAGACTTGAAGAAAAAATGAATCAAGATGACGAAAATGAGATCAATAAAGGAGGTAGTGCAAAATGAACTATTCTCCATCGATTTGGGCAGTTACGATTTTCACACTTTTTGTACTATCGGTACTAGGGATTTCTTTTCATTTCGGAAGAAAAAAGCAGTCAGCTAATGGTTATTTCGCAGCGGGTGGTCAAATTCACTGGTCTGTTAATGGTATTGCATTTGCAGGTGATTACTTATCAGCAGCCTCTTTCCTGGGAATTTGTGGTATGATCGCATTTAATGGTTTTGATGGATTTCTATATTCCATTGGCTATTTAGCTGGTTGGATTGTAGCATTATTCGTTGTTGCAGAACCTATGAAGCGCCTTGGAAAGTTTACTTTTACAGATGCTTTAGATGCTAAATTTAATTCAAAAGCCATTCAGTTAGTGGCAGCCATTAGCACCTTGTTGGTATCTATATTTTATCTTATTCCTCAAATGGTAGGAGCTGGCTCCCTTGTTACCCCATTACTTGGCTTACCACACGAAGCTGGCGTTATTATGGTTGGTGTCATAGTTGTGTTTATTGTTGCAACAGCGGGTATGGCTTCAACAACCTATGTTCAATTTTTAAAAGGTGGGTTACTCATTATTTTTTCTCTTGTACTCGTGTTTCTTATTTTATCAAGAGGATTAACCACAGCACCTGATCAGGGCGGTGACGTACCTTATCATGAGTTTATAACACTCAATGTGACGGGTGTCTCAGAGGCTTCACTAACATTAGAAGACGCAAGTTATCAATTTGTAAAAATATATACAGTGGGAGAAGGTGCAAAGGAAATGACCTTTGTAAAACTCTCAAAAAACGATATTGAATCTTTTTGGAAATTAAACGCAGAAAAAACTTTGTTGGAAGAAACTCAATCTATTGTCATTCCTAATAAGGGTGTGCCATTATACAATGGGGAACCTAAGGAAAATGGTAAATTTTACGCTGTAGGTCATATGAGCGAAATTGAGGGAAAAACAGAGAATATTGAGTTGCGTAATTTAGGAATCTTTGATTTTATTAATACCATTAAAGAGGGGACAGTCATCCGTTGGGGTACGACGATCCTTAAAGATAATGAAGCCGGGATTACCGTTTATTATCAGAAACCAACTTCAGGAGAAGATGTCTTAAAGCCTGGACTTAAATTCCCACTAGACCCTGAAAAAGGTGGAACACCTACTTCTAGAATTAACTTTATCTCATTAATGCTAGCCCTATTTTTAGGGACAGCATCATTACCACATATATTAATCAGATATTATACTGTACCAAATCCAGCCAGTGCTAGAAAATCAACCATTATTGCAATTGCCGCAATTGGACTTTTCTATGTACTAACACTTTATATGGGACTTGGTGCTATGACAAGCGGTGTATTGGACCTAACCAATGACAATATGTCTGCTCCGTTACTCGCAAAATCATTTGGTATTTCTATTTTTGCAATCATATCAGCCATTGCATTTGCAACAGTTCTTGGAACCGTTAGTGGATTGATTGTAGCATCATCTGGAGCTGTAGCTCATGACCTAATGGATCGTTTCTTTGATATGAAACTAACGGATCATAAAAAGGTAATGGCAGGTAAGATTTCAGCGGTGGTTGTCGGTGTAATAGCCATTATACTTGGTATATTATTTAAAGGTGTGAATGTTTCTTTCCTTGTTGGATGGGCGTTTGCTGTAGCTGCATCGGCTAATTTACCTGCAATTATGATGATTTTGTTCTGGAAGAAAACTACGGCACAAGGTGTGGCTGCTTCCATTATTGTTGGACTGGTATCCTCACTGAGCATGCTCTTATTATCACCAACAGCTTTTGCATCTGTTTATCATATTACAGCAAAAGCACCGATGCCTTTTGATAATCCAGCCATTATATCTGTTCCTCTAAGTTTCCTTACGTTAGTTGTGGTCACTTTGTTCACTCAAATCAAAAAACAGAAAACAGTGTGATTTAATTAAATAGATTCAAATAAGTTTCATGACCCCTTAATATATAGAATATCCATATATTGAGGGGATTTTTTTCTAGAACTTTATCTTTTAATTTGCAAGGGTTTATAATATAATGATTACATGATTACAGCGCCAAAAGCATATAGTTGTTCTTTTTGATACAACATATTGTATGATGAATCTTTAGT
>CAZJIO010000014.1:0-1588 GCA_964546035.1 uncultured Eubacteriales bacterium
CAAAACAATAACATCATTGAATTATTGTCTGTAGGCGAGAACCTTACCGAGGCAAAAGCCGAAAAAAGCATTCAGGATTTTATTCAATTGCTAAAGCAAGAGTTTGTGGATGTTCGTATGTATTGCAGCAGCATCCATCATGAAATAAAAAATGTGCCTGTCTTATATACTGAAGCAAATTATTGCCACAAAATAGGGTTTTATGAAGGGTCTAATCGGTTATGTTATGATCAAATTAAACATATTAAACTATCAAGAGAACTAACCTTTATAGATCTACCAACATTATTAAGTACACTAAAAAAAGGGTCGAGTTCTGAACGTGAATATTACATACAAAAATTATTTGCTGAGATTCAAGAAAGACATATCGTTCCAGGTTTACTCAGGGACTATTTTACGAATGTATTAAAGGAACTGAATGTTCAAAAAGTTGAAGACTTTCAGGTGCAAACACTCTGCAAATTAAAAAAATCATTCCTTTCATATGGATTGGCACTTCAACAAACCGATGCAATTTCTGATCAAGAGGATGTCATTGAAGAAATAAAAGCATATGTTGAACAAAACTTTAGTAAAAATATCAAGTTAAAAGAAGTCGCGAGTTTGATGAATTTTAATGTGGTTTATTTCGGACAACTTTTCCAAAAACGTGAAGGATGTAAGTACAACGATTACGTCCTTCGTGTGAGATTGAAAAAAGCTAAGGAATTTTTACTTTATTCGAATTTGAATATTAAAGAAGTGAGCGATCGTGTGGGATTTAATAACGCCGACTATTTCGTTTTAAAATTTAAAGAAATTGAAGGTGTTTCACCAACAACATATCGATATAAATTATGAGAGGGTGTTAACTATGTTTATTATTAGAATTGTGAATAACATTCCAATAAAACTAAAATTCATTAGTGTCTATTTAGTATGTATCCTGTTGCCAATGGTGGTGGTATATGGCATTTTCTTTATTCAACTCTCAAAAGAAGTGGAATTAAGAGAAAACAATTTCATACAACATGTCTTTAATAATACATATATTGAACTGAATTACCTCATCAATGGCGGTCGTACGATTGCTAGAGATATTAAAATTGATAACGATATCAATGAATTGTTAGACACAAATTATAGCTCTTCCTCTGAGTATTATAAAACCTATATAAATGACTTGAAAGATGAGGTTAAACGTTATGTAAGTAGCTACAATAATGTTATACGCGTATCTTTCTATACGGACAACCCGAGCGTCATTAATGGAGGAAGTGTCTATATCATTAATCAAAAAATTTTAGAGAGTGAATGGTTCCAAACATATACTAATGCCGGACAGGATGAACAAATTCTTACATGGATTGAACCACATCCTGTCTCGAAAAATTACTATTCGGTATACATCAGTATCGTGCGTCGGTTAGATAATTTTAGTTCCTATGACAATTATAATAAATATGTGAGAGTAGATCTTGAAAACGACAGAATTAAAAGGCACATAGAATCCGATTCCTATATGGATTTTACATTAGTCAATAACAAAGGCGAAATTTTAGCTTCATCGATTACAAGAAGTGATCAACCTAATTTTGAGAAACTC
>CAZJIO010000014.1:1614-5444 GCA_964546035.1 uncultured Eubacteriales bacterium
AGGATTACATCATCGTTCAAAAGGAAATTGATCTCATCAATGGACAGGGATGGAATCTCATCGGAATTGCCCCAAAGAGTAGTTTGTTAAGTCAACTGAGTCAGTATGGCGTCTTAATTTTGTTGCTCTTTTTTGTGAGTCTTGGATTTTCACTCTTAATGATTTATATATTTAGTCATTCCTATAATTCAAGAATTAGACTATTGCAATACCATATGCAACAGGTGGAGAACAGTAATTTTGATATTATCACTCAAGATGCGGGCAAGGATGAGATAGGACTATTGATACATTCCTTTAATCAAATGACCTTGCAAATCAGTGATTTGGTAAATGAAGTCTTTGAATTTCAGTTAAAGGAGAAAGAACATCAATTAGAGAGTGTGAGGGCGGAACTAAAATTCTTGCAAAGTCAAATGGACCCTCATTTCTTGTTCAATACCTTAAATGCAATTCTTGTAGTCTGTAACAGGAATCAATACAAAGAAATCACCGATATTATTAAATATTTGGCTAAGACCTTACGCTATTTAATTCAGTGGAATGATGACCTTGTTAGCATAGGAAAAGAGGTTGAGTTCACCAAGATGTATTTGCATATTGAGAAATTTAGATTTCAAGATAAATTTCACTATAACATTGATATTGAAGAAGGATTAGAGAACATATTGATTCCCAAAATGATTATCCAGCCTTTTGTTGAGAATGCTTGTAAACATGGGATCCAAGCCAGCAAAAGTAAAGGCGAAGTGAACCTACGCATTCGTACTGTCGATGGATGTGTTCACATTACCATTGAGGATAATGGTGTTGGAATGAGTCCAGAACAGCTAGAATCCATTGATGTGCAGCAAGATGATCATATTGGTATTCAAAACGTTTATAGAAGGTTAAAACTGTATTATCAAAGTGAATGCCAATGTTACATTCAAAGCACACTTAATAAGGGGACAACCGTACATATCAACTTACCAAGTCTTCAAAACTTGCCAAATGAAGAGGAGGGTAATACCCATGTATAATCTCATTCTCATTGATGATGAACCCCATGTCCTTGAAGGTCTGCGGATGATCAATTGGCGTAAATATGGCTTTACTGTCGTTAGATCCTTTTGTGAGGTCGAAGAAGCGCTGGCATTCATGTGTAATGAGACCGTTCATTTGGTCATTGCGGACGTACGTATGCCGGTTCTAAGTGGTCTTATGCTCACTGAAAATATGAGAAAACTAGGTCTTTCTGCTGAAGTTATTCTGATGAGTGGGTATCAAGATTTTAATGATGTGAAACAAGCAATGAAATTGAATGTATATGAATATATCGTAAAACCAGTCTTTGAGGAAGATATTGTCGAAGTGCTTCAAGCTGTCCATGCCCAAATTTATGCAAGAGAGCAGTGGAAGCAAAAAATTCATCTTTCACCAGAAGAGCATTTAAAACTCTATCTTGCAGAAGGGGTAACCACAAATCATTCCTTTTTTACTGAGCTAGATGAAAGTTTACATAAGGGTGCATGGTATTTCATGGAAATTGTGACGCTTTATAAACTTGAAACTGCCGAGCTTACTGCTATACTTGATGTGATCAACAAACAGTTAAAAATACATCAAGTCATGGTCATTGAAAACCAATTAACTGAAACCTGCTTTTTGATTGAACTTTCAAAAGATGAATGTGGGTTATCCGTACTTGAGGAACACCTATTAAACCTATTGATTCAACAGGGTATTGAAGGGCACTTTTACGCAACAGATCGATTAACTTCTATCCACCAGTTGAAGGCACATTATGATTCTATTCATTTCATAGACCTTCATTTGACGCGTAGGAGTCAAACAAAATGGATGTGGGCGTCTGAAAGCTATAAGAGTACAGATAAGGATTTCGATTTTCAGGCATATTTAGTGGATATTATTAAGCATATTGATCGTGGTTTGGTGAATGAGTTATCCCAAGTCATTATCAGATTGTTTGATGCTTTAGAGCAGGAAAGGGTGTCTCTTCATCATGCTAAAGAAATCATTATTAGTATCTATCAAAGTTCTTACTCGAAAATAAAGAAACATTCAGTCGAAATAGACCAACCGATAGATGACAATGAAATGCCTTCTTTTGATGACCTTCCTAATATGGAAGCTTGTTATTTATTTATTGATGGACAAACAAGAAAACACCTTGAATTATCTGCTTTTTTGCAAAAAAAACAACGCCAACCTTGTCTCCACCAAATCGAGGTTTATGTGGATACGCATTTAGCAGAACCGATCACCATTAAGCAATTGGCTTCAGAATTTTATATGCATCCTAATTATTTAGGGCATAAAATGAAAGAAGAATGGGGCGAAAGCTTCATACATTATTTAAATAAAAAGCGTATTGAGAGAGCAATCTACTTAATAGATACAACCATGAGTGCCATTGAGGAAATTGCTGAGAAAGTCGGTTACAACAATTACAACCAATTTTTAAAATGGTTTAAGAGAATCACACATGATTTGCCTACTGATTATAGAAATAGATCAAACTAAAATTTTTATGGGTTTATCTTTGATTTGCTTCATGTAGAAAACAGAAAATCGATCTATAATAAGCTTGTATCTACATATAACGCTATATTAGGAGGGTTTGTTTTATGATTAAAAGATCGATAGCTTTACTTCTTATTGTTGTGCTAGTTCTAGGATTAGGTATGACAGGCTGTAAGAAAGACTCAGAGGTGAAAGAAGCTGATAGTACTTCAGCAACAGCTGAGGGACAAACTACTACAGAAAAAGTAGCAGAAAAACCCGAGCCACTGACCGTTACTGTTTTTAATGGTGCTTCCTTTCAACAACCAACAAAAGACAACAAGATTTATAAAATGATTGAAGAAGAATTGAATGTTAACTTTGAATTTGAATTCCTTGTTGGGGATTTGGACCAAAAGTTAGGTGTTATGATTGCTTCTGGAGATTACCCAGACCTTATGGACAGTGCTAACAGCACGGACAAATCCATAAATGGTGGTGCATACATTCCACTTGAAAGTTATATCAATGATTCTACACCAAACTTGAAAAAGCATTACGACGGTTATATGAAGCAAATGACTTCAGCAGATGGCCATATCTATGTTCTTTCAAACTATGGTGTGTATCAAAATGACTATATTCAAACTTTTTACAATGGACCAGCCTTCTGGATTCAAAAAGCTGTTCTTAAAGATTTGAATTATCCTGAAATCAAAACGATGGATCAATATTTTGCAGCTCTTGAAGAATACATGGCAAAGTATCCTGAAATTGATGGTCAACCTACAATTGGATTTGAAGTGCTTTCCTTTGACTGGCGTGCATTCTGCTTAAAGAATCCTCCAGGACAATTAATGGGAAATCCAAACGATGGTGAAGTTATTGTAGATGCTGCTACTGGCGTTGCGACACTTTTTGCCAACACAGATATGGCTAAACCATATTACAAAAAACTCAACGAAGAATATCAAGCAGGTCTTATTAAAGCGGATACTTTCGTAAATAACTATGATGAATATCTTGCGCGTTTATCCTCAGGAGCCGTTCTTGGTATGTTTGATCAAGGCTGGAATTTCCAACAAGCAACTGATTCTTTAGTTGATCAAGGAAAAGATGAACGTACTTGGGTTCCATTAGGTATTACCTATGATGAAAGTACACCAGCTTATTACAAAGATAGACCAGCTCTAAATATCAATCGTGGATTTGGTGTTACAATTGACAATAAAAATCCTGAAAGATATATTGAATTAGCAGAAACATTATTATCTGACAAATGGCAAAAAATCTTGACTTGGGGTATTGAGGGTGAAGATTATATG
>CAZJIO010000014.1:5476-6639 GCA_964546035.1 uncultured Eubacteriales bacterium
TATCGTACAGCTGAACAAAGAGCCAATTTCGAAGATGTAAACTGGAAATTAGCTAATGCTGCAGATGCACTTTGGGGCAGTCTTCCTAAATTACAAGGTACATTTGATGACGGCAATGCTTGTGATCCTAACCAACAACCAAGCGAATACGTTGCTAAATTAAAAGATATTGATAAAGAGATCTTAGCAGGTTATAAGTTAACTTATTATCCTGATTTCTTAGGTGGTGCTGCACCTGATAACAGAAAAGATTATCCAGCTTGGTCCATATCTCTTGGCGATGGCACAGACGCAGCAATAGCTAGTTCAAAAAGCTCTGAAATGCAATTAAAATATTTGCCACAATTGATTTTAGGAGATACCAAAGATTTTGATGATGATTGGGCAGCATATGTTAAAGATTTTAATGATACTGTAGATGTTGATGCCTATATTAAAACAATTAACGAAGGTCTAAAAGCTAGAAGAGACTTATGGTAGATTAATTTTAATCAGCGAGAGGGAATACTGCTCTCGCTGATTTTATATCAGAGCTAAGGAGCCGGATATGGAAGAAAAAAAAGAACAAATATTGAAAACGAAAAACACAAAAGTCAAAAAGAAATCGACAATTACATGGGCATTGGTCAAAAAACAAAAAGAGATGATTCTTATTTCTCTGCCTTATGTGGTATATGTTTTTATTTTTGCCTACTTGCCAATATGGGGTTGGTCAATGGCTTTTCAGAATTATAAATTAGGAAAACCATTTTCAGAACAGACATTTGCGGGTCTAAAGCATTTTAAATTGCTATTTCTTGACGAAAGGTTTATAAGAGTTTTAAGAAATACAGTTGCCATGAGTAGCATTAACTTAGTACTTGGTTTTGTTTCAGCAATTACATTAGCACTCTTACTCAATGAAATTAAGAAACAGTTCTTTAAAAGATCGATTCAAACAATTTCATATTTACCCCATTTCCTATCTTGGATTATAGCAGCGGGAATCGTTTCTATGGTACTCGGTAGTGATGGCATTGTTAATATCGTTCTTGTTAAGTTACATATTATTAAAGATCCTGTATTATGGTTAAGTGAAGGTAAATATTTTTGGGGAATCATAGGAGGATCCTATGTATGGAAAGAGCTAGGATGGAATACCATTATTTACTTAGGTGCTATGG
>CAZJIO010000014.1:6650-11274 GCA_964546035.1 uncultured Eubacteriales bacterium
ATCCTGCTTTATATGAATCAGCAGAAATTGATGGTGCTGGACGCCTTAGGAAAATGTGGAATATTACATTGCCAGGGATTAGGCCAACAATTATTGTCCTTTTGATTATGAGTATTGGGCGATTGCTGGATGCTGGATTCGAAGTGCAGTTGTTACTTGGCCGTGGGATGACCATGGACTGGGCAGAAACCATCGACCTATTTGCACTCAATTATGGAATGAAGATTGGTAATTATTCATTGGCAACGGCAGCAGGTATTTTTAAGAGCGTCATTAGTATTACACTAATTTTGGTCGCGAACAATATATCCAAACGTTTAGGTCAAGAAAGGTTAATATAGGTGAAAAAATGAGAGATAAAAAGCATAGAAAACTATACAAAAAGAGAGACATCGCCTTTCATATTTTTAACTATACATTTATGGTGATCTTGGCGATTGTGACTATTTATCCATTTATTAATACGGTGGCTATATCTTTTAATAGAGGCCTAGATACGGTAAGAGGTGGTATTTACCTTTTTCCAAGACAATTTACCTTAGAAAATTACAAAGCAATTTTTGCTTCTGGGACTATATATGCAGCATTTGGTGTTTCTGTATCTAGAACAGTTCTCTCTGTGGTGCTCGGTTTGTTTTTGACGACACTTCTAGCGTATGTACTGAGTCGTAGAGATTTTATATTTAGAAAACCTATTTCAATCCTATTTATCTTTACAATGTATTTTAATGCAGGTTTGATACCCGTATTCTTTCTTATGAGAAGTCTGCATCTCACAAACAGTTTTTGGGTTTATGTTATACCTGGATTGGTAAATCCCTTTAATCTGATTGTTATACGTACATATATTTTGGGCTTGCCCGATAGCTTGGTTGAAAGTGCAAAAATTGATGGAGCCAATGAGTTTAGAGTTTTTATGAGCATTATTATACCCCTTTGCAAACCTGTTTTGGCAACCATTGCTCTCTTTATTGCAGTAGGCTCTTGGAATGCATGGTTTGATACGTTTTTGTACAATTCATCCAAACAAGAGTTATCAACCCTGCAATATGAATTGATGAAGCTACTGTCTTCCTCGTTAAGAACAAGTAGTGGAGCAGCATCCGTTGGTGGTATTAATCCGGCAGATGCACTCTCTAACATGGTAACTCCTATATCTATACGGGCAGCAATTACCATTGTAGCCGCCGCCCCAATTTTAGTCGTATATCCATTCCTGCAAAAACACTTTATTAAAGGTCTTGTTGTTGGATCGGTTAAGGAATAAGTTGAAAAGAGCCAAAAGGATCACTTTTGGCTCTTTTTTATTTTGATCCTATTTCACGAACTCAGTCAGTGTACTTTGTTTATTATATA
Organism: uncultured Eubacteriales bacterium; assembly: GCA_964546035.1. Lineage (GTDB taxonomy): Bacteria > Bacillota > Clostridia > Lachnospirales > Vallitaleaceae > CAZJIO01. The sequence continues at coordinate 8,007 of CAZJIO010000014.1, forward strand.
CTTTAAAGTTTCTAAATAACACGCTCGTTCTCACCATACAGCGAATGGCAATACGACCAAAGTTAAGAACGGGTCCATTATTCGTAAAACCATCATCGGTTACATCTAACACGACTTGACCATCCATGATGCAACGTATATGGTTGCCTTCTTGGAAAAACTGCAGTTTATGCCATACATTAATATCGAGTGTATAGGGTGCGCAAACATATCCTAAGGGCTTAAACCAAGGATTCTTTATAAGCGCATGGCTAGCAACATCATTTCTGGTATCATTCATCTGTCTATAATATTCCCAGTGATAATTTCTGACATCTTCCCAGCAAACGGTCAACATGGACCCGTTTGTTCTTAAAGGATAATCCTTCATGAAATCTTCTCTTTGCATACCTGAAGCCTGCACCATGAGTAAACTGAGCCCCCTTTCTTTAAGAGGCATAAATTCATACTCAACATAGAGATCGCCTTCAAAGGCTTGATCTGTCCATAAATAGACTTGATCAAAGTCTTGGGCATGAATGTTATGTTTTGGTATGTTTTGTGGCGTTTCAACAAGGAGCCCTTCAGAAGAAATTGAAGGTGCACTAGAGCAACCCTGAACATAAAAACGGTCTAAATGTGCTGGTTCTTGTAAGGTTAAATCGAGTTTATTAATCCACTGTTCATCTAAGGACATATCAAAGGGATAAATAGATGCACCTTTAAAGGTATTTCTAAGAGCGCTCTGAATAGCTTCATTTTCAACAAGGACTTGGCTGTCAAATAAATCTGTGATTTCAGCATCGTTCATGGCGATATCGAAGAATTGAATGTCTGATAAACAGAGACAAGGGTTACCTGCAAAAAGTTTTTCACCTACTTTTTCATAGGTCAACTGCTCGACAAAAGCATCGCTTCTACCGATTAATAGGCCGTTTACATAGAGCTTATAGGTATTGTTTTTCTTGTCCCACGTGATACTTACTTGATACCATACATGCTTTAAAATATTTAAATGACCAGCAGCTGCAAAGGCTTTTTGATCGGGTTTATAGCCATCTGGGTATATTTTACCTTTGTAAAATTTAAAATAGAACTGGGGATACCAATGGGTGTCCCAATTGATTGAAAAGACAGAATCATCAAAATTCTGATGGCTTTCATTGTCGGATAAAAATGAGTAATTGGCACTAAATGGGTTGCTAGCTTTGAAATTTTCGTATTCGGCAGCCGTGCCCAGATCTTCCAAAGAAAAGAACCAGAGGGTGAGGGTGCCACAAGCTTGATTTAAATTATGATGGGGTAATATAAGACGACTTTTGATGCTTTCTGCATTAAAGCCAATTCTTTCATCGAGCTTGATTTTTCGAAAAGGACCTGACAGCGTTGTTGCATCGTTTGTTAAATCATGCGTGTTTAAGTAGTGGTAGATAGGTTGATACATAGTTTTTCTCTCCTAATATGAGGGGGTTTATTGGACCATTCAATTGTTAAACAATCAGTTGTTAATGAGACTTCAGGGGGTGAATGCCAACTTGAGTTCTCGAGACCCTGTTGACCATAAACACCGCTTAATAACCAATGGGTACCAGGCTTAAGCAGAGAGGTGAGGGTTGGCAGCACTGTTCTTGGGTAAAGGACATTGGTATTGGCTTCGGTATGAATGCTTTCTACTTGGCTCGTGCCAGAATAATCGAGTAAACCACTCGATCCTAAAGGCGTTTCTACGATGATGCTATTCTTATGTATGTGAATTGAACTTTCTTGGAGCGTCACTGAGTTACTGTGCCGTGGAATTGAAAAGCCACCTTCAGCGGTATAGAGGGATCTGGCAGATTCAATGCGATGCAACCTGATATGCCAAGGTACACCGGGAATCAACCAGGTCGATACCTTAACATCTGGCCATGGCATCCACTCAGAGTATATAAATGTTTCCTCAATTTTGTAGGAGGTACAAACATGCCTTATACGGTAGTAGGCATCTTCTTCGCTTAAAGCCAACATACTGTCATAAGCGCCTTGGCTAAGGCCATAATTACCCTTTGAAACACTGAAACCAAATACAGTAGAATAAACAAACTTGCCATATTTTGCAGCCATATTGGCGGGTTCAAAGGCAGCGTATTGTCCAGAGGTAAAGGCTAAAACATGGTCTTGACTCCTAAGAACATGCATACAAGCCTGTTTTTGGACGGAAATAGCGTTTAAAACTGGAAGCGGTTCTTCTTTGGCTGACCAAAAAGGATGTTCCTCAGATAAGGCAATGGGGAGGAAAGTTTTTAATGCCCAATAAGGACCCCCAGGTGCATTATAACCTTCGGCCATTACCAAATTTGGATAAGCATACCCAATTGTCAAGATTCCCTCATGATTAAAAATGGGTTGTTTACAAATGTGCTTTGTAACCTGTATATTTTAGGAGAGACAACAGCCCTCACTAACAATAAATAAGAAGTCACGAGAATGAGTAAATAAGAATACGTCGCATTGATCAAAAATCCAATGTTTTTAGTATAGGTATAGATAGGAACATTGTTATAAAAAGAAATCTCTTCATGGGACAAAAAAGGATAAGGAAAACGTCCTGTCATAACCGAAAGTAGCGACAGCGTAGGAATAATGTAAAGTGCTACTCGTTTAATTCTATTGATTTATTTGAAGTTCAGATGCGATTAAATGAAGCCTTAGTTAGAAAAGAATTTATGCTCTATCTTCAACCTCAGATAGGTAATATAGAAGGGCAATATAAAATAATCGGAGCAGAAGCCCTGATCCGTTGGAAGACTCAAGAGGGTGAAATCATTCCCCCAGATAAATTCATTCCAGTTGCAGAGGCTAATGGTATGATTCTTCCCATTGGTAACTGGATTATTGAAGAAATTTTCCGCTTAGACCAGATATTAAAAACTCAAGGAATTGCCCTCAAACTCGCCATTAATGTATCCATCAAACAATTTGAGAATGCTGACCTAATGCAAATATTAGAGAGATTATTGGCTGAAAATGCCAATCAAGATTCAGCTGTCCATTGAAATTACAGAGAGTATGTTTATCAACGATATTGAAAAGGCTGTTGAGTACCTTGAAGCAATAAAAGCCTTAGGAATTAGCATCGCACTAGATGATTTTGGCACGGGATTTTCTTCTATGAGCTTCTTAAGTCGATTACCTGTAGATTATCTCAAGATTGATAAATCCTTCATAGCAGACATAGAAAACCATCAAAACAGAAACTTAACGTTTATGATTTTATCAATGGCACAAACCCTAAACTTAAGAACCGTTG
>CAZJIO010000014.1:11353-19206 GCA_964546035.1 uncultured Eubacteriales bacterium
GTAAACCAATAGAAATAAATGACTTTATTGAATTCGTTAAAAAATTCGAGGATCAGAACTATTAATATAAAAGACTGACTAAATAATATTTAATCAGTCTTTTTATGCGAAAAAATACTTATGCTCCATAGGAATTGAATATGTTAAAATAGTAGAGAGCATTAAGTGAAAGTTGACAAGTATACGTACATAAGATACAATTATATAAAATAAAAGGATACATACAATTCTTATATGAATACTATGTATTAATGACCTATTAACACAAATAAGAAAGGACGAAAAAATGAAAACAAACTTACTTAAAAAAATAGCAACCATTCTTCTCAGTTTGACCCTACTGCTTTCTTTTGTAGCCTGCTCACCCAAAACCACAACGACAAAAAGCGATGATACCAAAGTAACAAAAAAAATCATCAACATAGGTGTCACGTACGCACCAGGAACAATTAACCCCTTATCTCCTAATGGAGAGGTAGCGACAAACATAACCGGGCTCATGTTCCTTCCTTTATTAGATATTGACAGCAATATGACTTTTCAACCAGCCTTAGCAGATTCTATTGAAACAGAAGACAATCTGACCTTTACCATTAAGCTCAATGCTAAAGCGACCTGGACAGATGGCAAGCCAGTCACTTCTGACGACGTCATCTACACCATTAAGCAAATGGCTAATCCCAAAGTAGGTTCAATTTATGCCTATATGTTTGCTATATTTGAAGGCATTGATGAGGGAGGGTACTTGGCAGATGGGGTTACAGACATACCAGGAATTGTCCGTGTAGATGATAAAACTTTGCAACTGATTACAAAGTCACCTATTTCTTTAACGACTTTCAAGAACTCAATTGCGAGGTACTTTTGGACCGTACCAGAACATATACTAAAGGACATTGCACCTGAAAATTTGGTTGCATCAGAATTTTTTCTTAAGCCAAATGTAACAAATGGCCCTTTTACATTAATCAATTATGATAGAGACCATTATGTACAACTGTTATCTAACAAAGATTATTTTAAAGGTGCACCTAAAATTGATCAATTGAACTTTAATGTGCTCCAAGGAAGCCAAATCTACGCAAGGCTTCAAACGGGAGAAATTGATTTTAACTTGCCAACTCTTGGGATCATACCCATGTCAGATTATGAAAACATTAAAAAACTGACAAATGTGACGACCTATTTAGAAGAACCCATTGCAAATGAATATGTCTATATCAATGAACAAGCTGTTCCAGATGCTAAGACGAGATTGGCCATGGTTTATGCCATTAATAGAAAACAAATCGTAGATGAATTGCTACAAGGAAATGGAGAAGTTATTAATGGATTTTTCACAAGTTATAGCCCATACTACGATGAAACATTAGTAGCGACTCCTTATGACCCAGAAAAGGCAAAAGCTTTGTTAGCAGAGTCTGGATGGGATAGTAACAGAGAACTTATTATTAGCGTTTCTTCTGGTGACGACACACTGGCGCAAGCTGCTGATATTATTGCAGCAAACCTCAATACCGTAGGGATTAAGGCTAAGATTAAACTGACAGACTTCGCAACGCTTTTAGATGAATTATATGGGATGACCTTTGATTTGGGTATTTTACAATATGCCTTTACACCAGTGGATCCTTATCCAGATTTATCTTACCTCATTCAAGAAGGCAATGTTAACGGTTATTTTAATGCGGAAGTGGATGCTTTGTTAGCACAGGTTAAGGGTGAAAATGACCCTGCTGTTATCAAAGAATTGTATGCCAAGATTAACAAGATTGCCGAAGTAGAAGTGCCTATGTTCTCGGTTTATGCAACACGTTCACTCGCAGCAATGTCCGACCGAGTCCTTAATGTTCAGCCAAGAGCCTATGGTTCCTACATAAATGTTCAGGAATGGGATGTTAAAGAGTCATACAAATAGTAAGCTATAAGATAGGAGCTGGGAATGAGCAACATACTAGAGGTTAACCATCGACACACCAGTTTTATAAAGAATACAATAAGGACCCATTTGACCAGTGACGTCAGCTTTACAGTACAGGAGGGCGAAACCCTCGGCATTGTCGGTGAATCTGGCTGCGGTAAAAGCATTACGGCTTTATCAATTATGGGCGTTCTCTCAAAAAATGGCAGCGTAACAGGTGGCGATATTGTTTTTGATGGGAAGCATTTATTGGATCTGAGTGAAAAGGAAATGGAACATCTCAGAGGCAATGAGATTTCTATGATTTTTCAGGATACCATGTCCGCACTAAATCCTGTGTTCACCATTGGTGATCAGATTATGGAAGCCATCAAGATTCATGAGCAGGTGGACACAAAAACAGCCCGTATAAAAGCTATAGAAATGCTGCGTAAAGTGGGATTGCCAAGACCCGATAAGATAATGAAGGAATATGCATTTATGCTATCTGGGGGAATGCGTCAAAGAGCCATGATTGCCATGGCTCTTTCATGTACCCCAAAACTATTGATTGCAGATGAGCCAACAACAGCTTTAGATGTAACGATTCAGGCACAAATCATTCAATTGCTGAAGCGATTAAGAGAAGACTTCACCATGGCCATTGTCTTAATCACTCATGATATGGGATTAATTGCTGAGATGGCGGATAAGGTTATTGTTATGTATGCAGGTGAAATTGTGGAAGAGGCTGATGTCTTTACATTGTTTGAAAATCCACGTCATCCCTATACGAAAGCTTTACTCAAGTCGATTCCAAGGGCCACAGATGGGGCAGATAGAGTGCTGACTTCTATCCGAGGCGTTATCCCTAATGACTATGAGAAATTAACAGGCTGTAGGTTTAATACCCGTTGTGACTTGGTCTATGATAAGTGTACCGAACATCCGAAATTGGAAGCCTTGGGAAAGGAGCATAGGGTCAGATGCCATGCTGTATGGGAGGAGGAAGCCATAAATGAATGATACACTCTTATCCATCTTTGATCTTAAAAAGTATTATCCTCTACATCCAAGCATAATCCAAGGAAAAACAGAAAGCGTTAGAGCAGTGGATGGTGTTAATCTGCAGATACTAAAAGGCGAAACCTTAGGATTGGTGGGGGAGTCTGGTTGTGGAAAATCAACCATCGGCCGACAAATAGTCGGGTTAGAAATTCCTACCAGTGGTAAAATTTATTATAAAGATCAGTTGATATCAAGTCCTAAGGAAGTCCATATTCAGGAATACCGAACTAAATTGCAGATGATTTTTCAAGATCCCTTATCTTCACTGAACCCAAGAAAGCGCATTTATGATATTCTATATGCACCACTTTCTATACATAAAATTGTTCCCAAAAATCTGATCGACAAGGAAATCAATCGCATTTTAGATCTTGTTGGTCTGTCCTCTAATGCGGCTAATCGATTTCCACATGAATTTTCTGGGGGACAAAGACAGCGCATTGGCATTGCTAGAGCGTTGACCTTAAGACCAGAGTTAATCGTATGTGATGAACCTGTTTCAGCCCTTGATGTATCGGTCCAAGCCCAGATTTTGAATTTGTTAAAGCAGTTACAACAAGAACTAAATGTAGCTTACTTGTTTATAGGACACGGACTTGGCGCTGTAAAATATGTGAGTCATCGAATTGCTGTGATGTACTTAGGTAGAATTGTTGAGATTGCTTCAGCTGATGAAATATTTCATAATCCGATGCATCCTTATACAAAAGCCATGTGCGATGCCACACCGATTCAAGACCCTAAAAGTCGAAACAAGGACAGGATAGTCCTTGCAGGTGATGTTCCTAGCTCAATCAACCCACCTGAAGGGTGTCGCTTTCATACAAGATGCCCTTTTATGGAAGAAAAGTGTAAGCGGGAAGATCCCCATTTGGTGGGTGAGGCACATCAAGTCGCCTGTATCAGAGCTCAAGAAATCAATTTGAATGTCATGAAATGAGGTTAACATGTTAAGATATATCGTGAAAAGAATACTTGTTGCCATTCCAGTGCTGATTGGCATCACAATATTGGATTTCTTGCTTATGAATTTGGCGCCAGGTAGCCCATTGGATATGATGAGAAGCCCCTTAGTTTCAGAAACGGCCTTAAATATGAAGGCAGAATCTCTAGGACTTAATCTGCCGATTTATATCCAATATTTTAAATGGATGCAGGAATTGTTACAGGGAAATCTGGGATTTTCTATGATCTCCTATCAGCCGGTTTCTACATTGATCGCTACACATATAGGACCAACTTTGTTATTAATGGGCACCTCTTTGTGCATGGGCTTACTTATAGCCATCCCTTTAGGTATTTTAAGTGCTACTAAACAATACTCTAAAACGGATTACATAGCTGTAACTGGTTCCTTTTTTAGCATATCGATTCCGAGTTTTTTCTTATCTTTGATTGTAATCTATCTATTTACGATTAAATTGAATTGGTTGCCATCTAGCGGTATGGTTGTATTAGGCGGTGAGGGCGGTTGGCTCGATGTTGTAAAGCACATGATTTTACCCGCAGCTGTGTTGATTATTTCAGTTGCAGGAAGAAATTTACGCTACGTGCGTTCGAGTATGTTAGAGATTTTACAGCAGGATTATCTAAGAACTGCCAAAGCAAAAGGTCTCAAGAATTTTCTGATTATTCATAAACACGCTATGCGAAATGCATTAATTCCAATTATTACAGTAGTGGGTATGGAAATTCCCCTTGTATTTGGAGGCGCAGTTGTCATTGAACAAATCTTTTCCTGGCCAGGAATAGGTTTGCTGACAGTGAGTTCGATTTTAAGTCGTGATTACCCTACGATTATGGGTTTAAATCTAGTGGCTGCCATGATCGTTTTGGGTGCAAACCTACTGACAGATGTGGCATACAGCATTGCTAATCCAGCAATCAAGCTGAAGTAGGAGGGCAATCAATAGGATGCGAAGAAAACAAGAATTGTACGTACGCGTTAATGAACAGCAAAAAGAACACTACAATATGCTTTTAGTCAAAAAGTTTATGAAGCATAAATTGGCGGTAATCGGTGTCGGCTTCTTATTTGTGTTTATTATTTTAGCCCTATTTGCGCCCTTTATAGCACCTTATAATCCCAATGAAATACTGGGAGCTTTTGGCGCACCCCCTAATTCGGAACATTGGTTAGGAACAGATCCCATTGGTCGAGATGTTTTAAGTCGCGTTATTTACGGAACAAGAATCTCATTGTTGGTGGGATTTAGTGCCACTGGCATTGGGTTATTTATTGGCATTCTACTCGGTTTAATTTCAGGCTACCTAGGTGGATGGATGGATATGATCATCATGAGAATCACAGATATCGTTATGTCCTTTCCCTACATTATGTTGATTTTGGCCGTTGCGAGTATCATTGGTCCAGGACTTTTAAATATCATATTAATTCTTGGCTTTCTCAACTGGCCCAGCGTCGCCCGTTTAGTACGAGGCAATGTACTCGCTATAAAAGAATCCGATTATGTCAAGGCAGGCATCGTTCAAGGCTTTGGCATTAGAAGAATATTGTTCTCTGAAATCTTACCAAACACCCTTGCGCCCATCTTAATATATGCGACTTCAGGCATTGCCTGGTCTATTTTAGACGAGGCAGCCTTAAGCTTCTTAGGTTTTGGGGTACAGCCCCCCACAGCAAGCTGGGGCAATATGTTAAACGGTGCCCAATCCATAACCATACTCACATCCAAACCCTGGCTCTGGTTACCACCAGGCATTGCAATCATCCTAACAGTGCTATCCATTAATTTCATTGGAGACGCCCTAAGAGACGCCTTCGACCCAAAAAACAACTAAAGGCTCAAAGAAAGAGCCAAAGGGAAGAGCCAAAGGGGACGTTTAAATTTGGCTCCTTAAAAGGAGTCAAATTTAAACGTCCCCTTTGGCTCTTCCGGAATAGCGTGTGAAATGCTGCATCTCAAATTGATGCAGCATTTCTTTTTGTTATAAATGAATAAAATGAGCAAATAGAAAGATGAAAATGACATGGCAAGGTCAGAATTGGAATGTTAAAATGAGTAAATGATTCCAATTACAAAGTGGGGTGAAATATTGTATAAATTCGAGGGTTTTGAAAAAGATCAATTATTTCCAGAACTTCATGACACAAAGCGTATTCAGGAAATTTCAAGCAATCCCCTACATAAAAGCTATCTGGAAGACCTTCACGAAGCTGCAGAAGGGTATCGCCGTGAAAAAATTGCAGTTCTGCCCTGGCATTTGTTTAAAGGATATGATACCACTGGTAATAGAACCGATTATGAAGGCGCCTATTTTGATCATAGAGGGCGATTAATGACTTTTGCTCTAGAAGTCTGGTTATATAACAGGCAAGAAGATATTGTGGCCCTTGAAGATATCATTTGGGCCATCTGTGAGGAATATACATGGTCCTTACCTGCCCATTTGTATTCAAAAAGTCTGGAACCAGCTTCTGAAAGCCCATCTCATTACGATCCTGAAACCAACATTGATTTATTTGCAGCTGAAACGGGTTTTGCTCTAGCGGAAATACTCTATATGTTAGAAGCCCGCCTATCACCCTTGGTGGTTCATCGTGCTAAGAAAGAAGTATTGAGACGCGTTTTGATGAGCTATATGAACCATCCAGATAGATACAACTGGGAAGATATGAAAAACAATTGGTGCGCGGTATGTGCAGGTTCAATCGGTGCCGCAGCCATTTACCTCATTGAAGATCCTGGGGTGCTAAGCCGGCTGATTGATCGCTTACTTCCGACTTTAGATCAATTTATAGAGAGCTTCGAGACCGATGGCACTTGTCTAGAGGGGCTATCCTACTGGACATATGGCGTTAGCTTTTACGTTGCTTTTGCAGACTTGCTTATGAGAAGGACGGATGGCGATGGCAATTTGTTGCAAAGTAACCACTTCGAAAAAATCGCTGCCTTTGCGCACAAATGTTATTTTCCGGGAGGGTGGACCGTGAGTTTTTCTGATGGTAATCAAAGAGATTCTTTCAGAAGTGGATTGACCCATTACTTAAAGCATCTCTATCCTAACATTCAAATACCACCACAAAGCTCTGCAGCAGGTTATTTAAGTGATTCTTGCTACAGATGGTGTAACGGACTTCGAGATTTGCTGTGGACACAGGAGCAAGTGGCCTTAGAAAGTGTGGATAGATCCGAAACCTCCTGTGAAATATTAGATCAAGCGGAGTGGTTGTTATGTCAGCAATCTAGGGGTCATTTTTACGGTTTAGCCTTTAAAGGAGGCCATAATGACGAGCCCCACAATCACAATGACATCGGCTCCTTTATCTTTTACAAGGATGGGGAGTGTTTGTTAACGGATCTAGGGAGCGGCGAATATACCAAAGACTACTTTGGGGCAGGTCGGTATGAGATTTTTTGTAACAGTTCTCTTGGCCACAGTGTTCCCATCATTGATGGAAAGGGTCAGAAGGAAGGTCGTCAGCATTGTGCAAAGAATACTGTTTTTGAAAGTGGATGCCACATGAGGACAGATCTCTCAGGCGCCTATGGTAATAAAAGCTTAGTAAAGCTCCTTAGAGATATTACTTTTAGGGAAGAGGAGGGCATTCTTCTTACAGATACCTTTGAAGTAACAAAAGAAATCCAGAGTATTACGGAACGATTGATCACCCTCTATGAGCCAATTGTCAATTCCCAGGAAGTGGTTATTAAGGGTGAAAAAACCTCCTGTGCTATTTTATACAATCCTAATCTCATGACCCCTAGCATCAGTTGTCAGAGTCATCAGAATCATGAAGGTCAAAATGTAAGGGTTTATTGCCTTGATTTTGAACTGGATTTGACGAAAGAAGTCCACACATGCCGTCTCGAAATACGTTAATAACAGAGATATATAAAAGAAAGGAAATAGTCCTATGAAA
>CAZJIO010000014.1:19233-33486 GCA_964546035.1 uncultured Eubacteriales bacterium
AAAAAAACATTTTTTTATCGTTGAAATAGATGAAATAACAAGCTATGTCTTGGAAAATTGCCCAAAAGAAGTTAACGAAATCCTTCAGGTTGCAGACGATGTCTGCCAACAATCCTTTCTCTTTAATTTGCGCTGGGATATGGAAAGAACCTATGAAGCGGTTCGCTTTGAGGATCAGATCAATTGGTTATATATGCCTGATGACGACCCGGAATGGATTTATGCCTTTAATAGACATCGCTTTTTCATTTGCTTAGGCCAGGCTTATGCCATGACCAAAGATGAAAAATATGCAAAAGCCTTTGTCCATCAAGTGTGCGACTGGATCGACAGAGTCAAACGAGAAGATAAAAATTGTCAACTGGCCTGGAGAACCATCGAAGCCGGTCTGCGTTTGGAATACTGGTTAAAAGCTTTCTGCTATTTTGAAAACAGTGCCTACCTAACAGATGAAGTGTGTGTGAAATTTTTCAAATCCATTACAGATCATGCCGAATATTTGATGGAAGTTTATGATTCATTTCGTTTAATGAGTAATTGGGGTATTCTACAAAACCATGGCTTATTTATGGCAGGTATTTTTTTGCCCCAGACCCAGCGTACAAAGAACTATGTTGAAAGAGCCCTTGAAAGATTAACGGAAGAAGCGAAGATTCAGATTTATAGAGATGGTACCCAGTGGGAGCAATCTCCCATGTACCACAACGAAGTCGCTCATTGTTATTTGGATGTTTTGATCTTAGCAAAGCGCAATAACATCCGTGTATCCGAATCCTTACAACAAAAAGTGAGAGCCATGTGTAAGGTGAACCTGTACGGTAAAAAGCCAGATCATTGTGAAATCATGCAAGGAGATAGCGATGATGTAGATGTGCGCGATATCATTACAAAGGGTGCCTATGTGTTTGGAGATGCCCTCTTAAAGTTTGGTGGTTATGAGACTTTTGATTTTGATTGTAGCTGGGATTTAGGAATGGCTGCTCTAAAAGAATACAGTGGGATACCCACAGAAATGCCCAAGGCAACAGCCCATGCATTAGAAGACAGTGGTAATATCTATTTGCGATCGGACTGGAGTGAAAAAGCACATTTTATGCATTTTCATTGTGGTACTTTAGGCGCAGGCCATGGACATTCTGATAAACTCCATATCGATCTTTTTGCTAATGGAGAAGACATCTTAATGGATGCAGGGCGATATACCTATGTCGATGGTCCAGCACGTTATGCTTTTAAGGATCCGTCGGCCCATAATACCATGACTGTGGATGGGTTGGATTTTACAGTGTGTAAGGATTCTTGGGAGTGCTCCAAGCTTGCAGGAGCAACCAATCAAAGACACTATTTTAGTGAGGCTTATGATTATGTGGAAGGCGGTCATCTGGGATATATGTCCCTCCCCAACGGCGGCGTCTTTGTAAATCGTAAGATCATCTACATTAAGCCAGATATTTACATATTGGTAGATGAGTTTTATTCTGGAACAAATCACTCTTATCAACAATATTTTCATTTTAACAATGCGGGTGCTGTGACCTGTGAAGATCGAGTGGTATACACCAGTGAAAAGAATGTTGCAGAATTAATTTTTGTCACAGAGGGTATCAAAAAGACGCTAGTCTCTTCACAAGTATCCAGACATTACAATCAGTGTGAAGAAAATAGCGCCATCAAGACGCACATAGAAGGACAAGGATTTACGTCCATCATAACAGTCATTGGGGTATCTGATGGATTACAACCCGAGCCCATTCAAATTAAAAGGGTACCTGTCAAATCTAATTTCAAAAGCATTACTTTTAGAGAGGATGTCCTAGAAGCCATTACCCTTCAAAAAGGGGACCGTACGTATACCGTAGTAGTCGCACACGAAGAATATGCATCACCTACAGACACCTTTTTAGCAGACGGCTGTATCGGTTTCGGACAAGTTGTTGTCTATGACCGAGGAAAAAAAGAAGAACGCATCGGTACCGTTTTGAAATGGTAAGGCGTAAATAAGTCGCTATTTCTTTTGGGTGAATTCTCGAGGAGAGCAGCCTTCCACTTTTTTAAAAACCTTACTGAAGTAAAAGGCACTTTCAAAGCCTAGTCGATCGGCAATTTCATAGATTTTCATTTCCCCTTCTAATATCCAGGACTTCGCCCTGGATATTTTCTTTTGGGTGATATATTCTGTAAAACCGATATTCGTTGTTTTCTTAAATAAGATACTGAGATAATTCGGGCTGATGCTGAATAGGGAGGCGACTTCGTTTAAGGACAATTTCTCCTCAATATGGGCATCAATGTAGTTTTGAACGTTAAGAATCATATGGTTTTTAAAGTTTTTGTGCTGGGTACGCATCATTTGGTCTAAGCCATCTCTAAATATTTCCAGCCAGCTAATAATTTGATCGACATGGGTATATTTATAAATGGTGCGATAGCCATCAGGATAAGCTTCGAAAATCTTTGCTAAGGCACTTTCACCGTTAGGCAACAATGAGGTCGATAGATAGAGCAGATTACAGGATGCATCAATGGCTTGTAGGTAACGGGTAGGTTTTCCGCTAAACAGGGTAATAATGGCATTGAGGGTGGAGGAGAGTGCATCTGCATCATAGCTTTCAAAGGCCTTTTGTATGTCATGCTTAAAGACACTTAGATTAAAGGTGTTGTTACTGAAATTTTTGGTGTCGTATTTAAAATGATCATAAAACAGAATGGGTTTCTGAGTATCGCTGTACATTTGAATTTGGCGGGCATCCTGATAGGAATCTGAGAGAAACATGGGGTTGGTGCAGCTTCTACCAAGGGCAGCATGAATATGAACGTTGTAATAATTATTGACCATTTTAAAAGTATCTTCGAGGACTTTCTGGATTTGACTGTGATAAACGAGAGTTTCTTCACCATCTAAGCAAAAAATCAGACAAAAATGCTTTAAATCCAGGGATGTGACATAACAAGGTAAATATTTAGCTGCAATACTTCCCACCATTTGCATGGTACTAAAGTAGAGATTCAGCATTTTTTCTTGAGGCAGGTCGTCATGTTGGATGCCGATAATTGTACACAGACATAACACATAAGCTGATCCACTAAAATCAAGCTTTAAATCCTTTGCTTGTAGACGAAATTGATCTTCACTTTCAAATAAGTTGTTTAATAGACGAATCATAAATTTATCGTAAAACATATTAGAGCCGATACCGGGCATAGGGTCTGCCACGATCTGGCTCTCAGATATGCGCTTTAATACTTTATTCACAGATTCTAACAAGACCTCAGCCGTGAGTTCCATCTTAATCAGGTAGTCCATGACTTGGTATTTGACGGCTTCTTTGATCAATGGAAATTCCTCGAAGCTGGTAAGGATGATAAAATGGGGGATTACTTGGAGGCGTTCATGACAGATTTTTATCATCTCAAGCCCGTTCATAATGGGCATCTTAATATCGGTAATGACCAGATCAGGGTGATGCTGTTCAATAAGCTTAAGGGCGTGCTCTCCATTCATAGCCGTCCCACAGATTTCAATGCCGTAGTCCAGCCAATTGAGCATGGACATGATACCCACTTGAACTAAGGGTTCATCGTCGACAATTAATAATTTGATCATGTGAGCATATCCTCCTTTCCTTCTATTGGCGGCATTTTGACGTAGGGTAATGTGATGGTGATCAGCGTATACGCGCCTAATTGGCTCGTGATGGATAAGCCATATTCAGGACCATAAGTATAATGTATGCGGCGCTTGACATTATCAATTCCGATTTTTTTAAATAAATCTGAAGGGATATCCGATTCTCCAGCCAATACTTTTTGTATTTGTTCTTCTGTCATACCGACGCCGTTATCTTTTATATCAATATGAATTTGATAATCGTTAATTCGACAGATACGAACGAGGATATGTCCAAGGGCGCCTTTGGGTTCAATGCCATGGAAAATAGCATTTTCCACCATGGGTTGTAGGGTGAACTTGAGGATTTGGCAATCATATAAATCATCCCCTTCTATCTCATAGGCAAGGGTGATGGTGCCACCATATCGGTATTTCTGAATGAGGAAATAATTATCAAGTAGGGCAATTTCATCCCGGATGGTATGGATCTGGTGAGGATCTTTGGAAACTGTTTTCATAAGCCTTGATAAGGCCGTTGTCATCTCAACAATGCCTCCTGCATTTTGAATGGTAGCCATCCATTTGATGGAATTCAAGGTGTTGTATAAAAAATGTGGATTAATCTGACTCTGAAGAATTTGATATTCTAAATCATTTTTTTCTCTGGCATCTTCAATACGGTTATCCATTAATTGGACAACATCCTTGGCCAGCATGTTGATACCATGACCAATTTCACCCAACTCATTTTCCCATTCAATGTTGAAATCTCTTGAAAAATCTCCCAAGGAGATCTGCTGAATTTTGTGGTGTATTTTGCTCAAGGGCTTATTAATTTGATGGTTTAAATAATAGGTGAGACCCAATCCCAAGGAAAGCACAATTAAACTCACCAAAACAATGAGAGAGACATACAAGGTTTGTTGTTGAGCAAATTGACTAGAGGACAGCGTCTGGGAAAATACCCAACCGTCTATGGAAGCATCCACGGTAACCATAGTGTAGCGTTTACCACCCGGTTCTTCAACTTTTAGGATACGTGTATTGTTTCTGATCTTCTTTTCGCTTAAAATGGTATAGTTAGATAAGGTTTCTGTGAACGTACCATTGTGTATTTCATAGGTTTTAGAGCCAATCGTCAGAAAGAGGTTGCTGGACTCAGGAATCGTATAATTGTTAAGGGCATTGATGAGGAGAGAAGTGGAAACAGACAAATAATTCCATCCAATTTCAGATTTCCCATAAAGGGACTGGACAGGATGAATAATTGGAATGACTTTTTCATTGGCGTCATCACTAAAGGGGTCAGGCACCAGGCCAATCCACAGCTCATTTGGGGTATTTCGTAAACTTTCAAAATAAGGAAGTGCGACAATGGTTTCATTGATGTTGTATGAATTATATGTGGAAAAGGCTGACAGTTGAAGGTAGTTGGTAAGCCCGTTACTGACAATGACACGATTGACATACAAAGAGGACCTGGTATTGCGATATTCTTCTCTTAAACGATTCCAAGCGGTGATCGCAAGGCTATTATGTGCGATTTTGGCATTACTTAAGTAACGATCCATTTCTTGGATTTCTTCTATGGTGAGGTTGTTTTGATTTGCTTTTAATGTCTGGCTGTGTTCATTCTTAAGGGCGTTAAGATCTTTGAGAGATTCCAAATATTTAGCAATTAAGGAATTCTCGCTGGACCATCTGGATAAGGCAATAATCGGCCTCATATCAGAGGAAATGGTTTCAGAAATTAAATGCAAGTTAAAAGAAGTCGACTGAACCAAACTATCCGATAAAAGTGAGTTGAACATATAATAGGAAAAGGAAGCTATGGATAGGGTGATTACCAGCGTAAATATCACTGTCATAGTGATGATGTTTTTTCTGATGGCTTTTGGAAAGTGTTTTTTCATAGTGAACCTCGGTTATAGGATGTTGAGTGGTCTATTGATATGATTTATGGTAACTAATTCCTTGTAAATTGTCAACAAAAATAACCCTTCAAAAAACCAGTTATAAGTGCAATGTACATAAATAGTGAAAAATTACTGGTTAATAAAACAAAATTACATGTTTTGTTTGGGTTACAGGAGGGTCTAAGGAATCTCCCTCGAAATTTATAGGATATCCATGGAATATTACATTCTTATTAAAAGGACAATGATCTATAATCTGTTTATAGTAAATCAATGGGGAATGGATTTACTAAGACATAAAAACATATTGGAGGTAGTTTTAATGAAAAAGTTTAAAAATGTAATCGGCATGGTTCTTGCATTAACGATGGTGATTTCCTTATTCGCCGGATGTGGTGCCAAAGAAAAAGAAGTTGAAACAACACAAGCAACAACTCAAGCAGTTACAGAAGCAGCAAAACCAGAAGAGACCCCTGCAGAGTCCGTTAATTTGAAATGGGCTGTTTGGGATATCGCTTCCACAGCTTACTATCAACCTTTGCTTGACGCTTATAAAGTTAAAAACCCTAACGTAACGATTGAAATGATAGACCTTGGTTCACAAGACTATATGACAGCATTAGCAACTCAATTATCCGGCAGCGATGCAGATTTAGACGTGGTAACCATTAAGGATATTCCTGGTTATGCTAATTTAGTTTCTAAAAATGTCCTTGAAGAAGTTGACGCAGCGGGTCTTGATTTATCCGTATACGGTGGTATTACTGATCAAATTCTCATTGACAGCAAATTGTATTCCCTACCTTTCAGAAGTGACTTCTGGATCGTTTACTACAATAAAGATATTTTCGATGCAGCGGGTGTAGCTTACCCAACAAACGATATGACGTTTGAACAATACGATACAATTGCTAGATCTGTATCAAAAACAGATTTGGGTAATGAAATCTATGGTGCTCACTACCATACTTGGCGTTCAGCTGTTCAACTATTTGGCGTTCTAGATGGTAAAAATACTATTACTGATGGCGTATATGATTTTACAAAACCATACTATGAAATGGTTCTAGGACAACAAAACGATGGTATTATTCAAGACTATGCAACTTTAAAGACCAGCAGCTTACATTATTCAGGTGCCTTTGCACAAGGTAATGTTGCAATGATGAATATGGGATCTTGGTTTATCCCAACCTTAGCTAGTAAAATAGCAAGTGGTGAATACACAGATATTAAAAACTGGGGTATTGTGAAGTATCCTCATGCTGCTGGCGTTGAACCAGGTTCAACTTTAGCAACCATTACAGGTTTAGCAGTGGCTTCTGCTTCTAAAAATAAAGAAGCGGCTACAGAATTTATGAACTACGTTTGTGGCGCTGAAGGTGCTGCGGTAGTTGCTGGTACAGGTACTTTCCCAGCAATCAAAACAGACGAAGTTGTTAAGAGTATTTCATCAATCACTGGCTTCCCAACAGATGCAGAGAGTGTTGCCTCTTTAAAAGTAGCCAATGCGTATCTTGAAATGCCTGTAAATGCTAAGAGTGCAGAGATTGAAGTCGTTCTAAACGATGCGCATGGTTATATCATGAGTGGCACAATGACAATTGATGAAGGTATTGCATATATGAATGAAGAAGTAGGTAAAGTCATCAAATAATTTTAAGAAACTTGAATTTAAAGTAGGATTGGGGCGGCTGAAAAGCAGCCCCAATTTTAAAACCAATGCTAGGTCAATGCTAGGGTACAGGAATTAATTAAGAAGGAGGCAAGCCGATTTTTGGCATTACATATATGAATAATAAAAATAATATGATCGAAATAGATACAAATAAAATTAAACGAACCTTGAAAACACGAAAACTCAAACGTAACCTTGTTGCTTACAGTTTTATAGCACCAAATTTCATTGGATTTGCAATATTTACGTTGGTGCCCATTGTGTTTTCTTTTATTTTGTCTTTCATGTCCTGGGATGGAAATAATCCTATGCAGTTTGTCGGACTGGATAATTTTAGAAATCTAATGGTAGATAGCCGATTTAAATCAGCTTTTATAAATACAATTATCTATTGCGCAGCAACAGTTCCTTTAACTTTGGTAACAGCTTTAGGGCTAGCCCTTTTACTCAATAAAAAAGTCAGAGGCAGAAATATCTTCCGCTCCATTTCGTTTTTTCCATATGTGGCGTCTCTGGTTGCAGTGGCGACCGTTTGGAACATCATATTTAGCCCTGGTGCGGGACTTATGAATATCTTACTCAGCAATTTAGGGGTAGTGAAAGCAAATCTTCCTAAATGGGCTGCTGATCAAGATTGGGCCATGTTTACAGTCATTTTATTTAGTGTATGGAAATCAATGGGATATTATATGGTTATTTACCTAGCTGGACTTCAGGGAATCAGTTCTGATATGTATGAAGCCGCAGGGATCGATGGGGCCAATGCTTTCCAAAAGTTTAAAAACATTACGCTCCCTCAGTTAAAGCCGACGACCTTTTTTGTTGTGATCATTCTGACAATCAATTGTTTCAAAGTATATGATATCGTCTATATGATTACTCAAGGCGGACCAGGGACTAAAACTTTGGTTATGGTTTATCACATTTATCAAACAGCCTTTGTAACGATGAACGACTATGGCTATGCCAGTGCGATTTCCATGGTGCTATTTGCTATGGTGTTATTTGTAACCGTCCTACAATTTAAAGGCGAAAAAAATTATACAGTTAATTGATCGGATCAATCAAAGAGAGGTGGTATGTCTCGTGAAACAGAAAAAAAAGAAAATTCGACCTGCAAGGGTGATGTTATATATTGGGTTAATCGTTATATCTGCATTGATGTTGATTCCTTTTTTTTGGATGATTTCAGCATCATTGAAGTTTGACAAAGACGTATTTACAGTCCCTATACAGTGGATTCCAGCGCAGCCAAGGTGGAGCAATTATAAAGATATTTGGACCCAAATTCCTTTGCTACAGTTTCTAGCCAATACGGCAAAGCTAACCGTCATCGTGACCTTTTTACAGCTCATAACAAGTAGTTTTGCAGCCTATGCTTTTGCAAAACTAGATTTTAAATACCGTAACATCTTGTTTCTTGGGTATATTGCAACCATAGCTGTGCCTTGGCAAGTGTATATGGTGCCTCAATTTATTATGATGCGTTCCTTTGGCTTAAATGATACCCATCTTGCAATCATTTGTTTACAGGCCTTTTCAGCCTTTGGTGTTTTCATGATGCGTCAGTTCTATCAAGGGATACCCGATGAACTTTGTGAAGCGGCACGAATTGATGGCATGAGTGAATACCAAATTTATACAAGGATTATGTTGCCTTTGTCTAAACCAGCCTTATCCACTTTAGCTATTTTCACCTTTGTGGGTACTTGGAATGACTTTTTAGGACCCAGTATTTATTTGACGACTCAAGCAAAGAAAACTTTGCAGATTGGATTGCGTATGTTTATTGGTCAATATTCTTCGGAGTATGGCCTCATTATGGCCGGATCAGTGGTATCGTTAATTCCTGTACTCATTGTATTTCTAGTTCTACAAAAGCAATTTGTAGAGGGGATCGCATCTACTGGCATTAAAGGCTAAGAAAGTAAAATAAAAAAGGATGGCGTGACCCTATGAATCTTATAGATCAACCAGAAATTAGCAGCGTTGAAGTTAACCAAGCTTTAACTTTTAGTAGTCAACAAATACTCAGAATACTCCCAGAGTTTACCTTGAAATTTCAAAATGCCTATAGCGAAGAGGGCTTTTACAAACCCATAGATAATGATTATTGGACAAATGGTTTCTGGACAGGTGAAATCTGGCTGGCCTATGAATTTTGCAAAGATGCCCGGTTAAGAGCTGCGGCAGAGCTGCAAATAGAAAGCTTTCTCTATCGCATTGACCATAAAGTGAGTGTGGATCACCATGACATGGGGTTTCTTTATTCCCCTTCCTGTGTGGCAGGATATAAATTAACCGGTAACGAAAAAGGGAAAGAAGCAGCCATTAAGGCGGCCGATCAATTGATTACCCGTTACCAACCCATTGGTCAATTCATTCAGGCTTGGGGTTCCATGGGGACCCCCGAGCAATATCGACTGATTATTGATTGCTTGCTCAACTTACCTTTGCTCTATTGGGCAAGTGAGGTGACAGGCGATGAGAAATACAAAGAAATTGCCCTAAAACACAGTGCTACAGCCATTGCCAACGTCATACGATCAGATTATTCTACCTGGCACACCTTTTACTTTGATATGAAAACAGGGGCTCCAGCCTATGGAACCACTTGCCAAGGTTATCGGGACGGTTCAGCTTGGGCTAGGGGTCAGGCTTGGGGGATTTACGGCTTAGCTCTGAGTTACAAATATACCCAAGATCCAAGTTTGATCGAACTATTCAAGAGGGTAACGGCATATTTTGTCGATCATTTACCCCAAGATCTCGTGCCCTTTTGGGACTTGGAATTTACAGATGGATCCAGTGAGCCAAGAGACAGCTCCTCAGCTTCAATAGCCGCTTGTGGCATTCTAGAAATGGTCAAATATCTAGATGCAGAAGACAAGGCAGCGTATACCACCTTAGCAAAGA
This sequence comes from uncultured Eubacteriales bacterium, assembly GCA_964546035.1. Classification (GTDB taxonomy): domain Bacteria; phylum Bacillota; class Clostridia; order Lachnospirales; family Vallitaleaceae; genus CAZJIO01. Next base: position 29,354 of record CAZJIO010000014.1, read on the forward strand.
AAATGATGAAGTCGGTTTATGATCACTATGCGGTAAAAGATCATGAAACCTCCAATGGTTTGGTCCTACACAGCACTTATTCCAATAAGAGCCCCTTCAATACCTGTAACCATTATGGTGTAGATGCCTGCAACACTTGGGGAGATTACTTTTACATGGAAGCACTCACGCGATTACAAAAAGATTGGACATTGTATTGGTAGGCATCTTTTATTCATAAACACCCCTTGACAATAAGTGAATGTTCGTTTATTATAGAAATATAACCCTTATTCATTCTAACAATGAAAGGTGGTACATATGAGAAAGAAAGACGATGAAAAGCAAAATAGCATTAAAAAAGCCGTTATCCAACTAATTTTAAAAGAGGGTTTCCATGGGACTTCCATTTCTAAAATAGCCAAGGCAGCAGGTGTATCACCGGCGACAGTTTACATCTACTATGAAAACAAGGAAGAGATGCTGAAAGATATTTATCAGGAATATGCTGAGGAAGGTTTTGACTTTCTCCTGCAACAGCTCTCCCCAAACATGACGGGTAAACAACTGATTGACGTCCTGATTAGAGAATACTACAAGTACATCCTTGAAAATGAAGAGATTTTTCATTTCGTGGATCAATTTAGCACTTGTCCTTCTCTACAAGGTGGGTGTCATGCCTTACAAGGACCAGCGGTATTGAATGATATTTTGACCCATTACAAAGTTCAAGGGGTATTGAATGACTACCATAACGATAACTTATGGTCCATTATTTTTTACCCAGTAAAGGCAATCGCCAACCGAACCTGTGGTTCAAAAGACGATGAAAATGAAAGGCTCAATGAAATGATTTTGATCATTCAAAAGGCCCTTCTTAAATAAAAAATGTCACCGAGCGAGCTGAAGAAATTCCTCGCTTAAATTAAAACAATTAATTAAACGAACATTCATTTATAAGATAGTTCAAGGAATGTTGTGAAAGGATGGTTCATATGATAATACCTATTATAGATCTCGTATTGTTACCAGGTATGCTTCACACCCTGAGATTAAATCAATTAAATGCTGAAGATTTATTGGTCATCTCTGAAGAAAACCAAGTCATTGCACTGCCCATGAAACAAGCCCATGGCAAAAAGGAAATGCAGGCAGATGATTTTTATAAAGTGGGTGTTGAAATTCAGGTCGTCAGTGTTAAAAATATAGATAAAGGTTACCAATTTCAAATCAGAGTCAAAGATCAAGTAGAGGTATCCGACATTGTTATTAGGGATCGCCACATCGATGGAACAGTAAAGGTCATCACAGAAGAAAGTGACATGAATGAAAAGAGTCAACAAGAGATGGTGGATTATATAAAGAAAATTGCCCATGAAATCGCTGCAAAGTTTCGAGATGCCGACGATAACGTGAAAGTCGTCGATGAAATGACGGATTTAAATACCTTAATCGGACATATATCCCTTTTTCTACCCCTTTCAAATGAAGAAAGATATACCCTTATGGAAACCACTTCTTTAAAGGAACGCAGTCTCTTATTTATTGACTATTTCTTAAAGTTAAAAGAGTCGTTACAACTTCAAATTGAGATGACAGAGCGCTTTTCCGAAAAGGCCAATAAGAATTATAGAGAAGCAGCCCTTAGAGATCAACTGCACATGATTCAAGAAGAGCTTAAAGAAGGTAAAACCGAATCCAAGAAAAAGGACAAGGATTACAGAAGCCGCATTGAAAGTGCTTTAATGCCAGAAGAAATTGAAGCGGTAGCCCTTGAAGAACTGGATAAGCTAGAAAGTCAAAATCCAAGTAGCGCAGAATACAACGTGATTCGTAACTATTTAGACTTGATCGTTGAACTGCCTTGGCATCTAGGTGAGGAAAAAGCTATTAATATCTCCGAAGCAAGGCGCATTTTAAATGAGCAACATTATGGACTAGATAAGGTAAAGGATAGAATCATACAACACCTAGCCGTTATGCAACTTAAGAAAGAAAAGAAGGGTTCCATATTGCTCTTAGTCGGACCTCCCGGAACAGGCAAGACGAGTTTAGGGAAGAGCATAGCTCATGCACTGGATAGGAAGTATGTCCGACTTAGTTTGGGGGGTATACGAGATGAAGCAGAAATTCGTGGTCATCGAAGAACCTATGTTGGCGCTTTACCAGGTCGTATCATTCAAAGCATCAAAAAATCAGGGGTTATGAATCCTGTAATGGTTTTAGATGAGGTAGATAAACTGATGGTAGGCTATAGCGGCGATCCTGCCAGTGCCTTACTGGAGGTGCTAGATCCTGAGCAAAATAATACCTTTACAGACCACTATTTAGACTTACCTTATGACTTATCGAATGTCTTATTTATTGCAACAGCAAATTCCTTGGAGAATATGCCAAGACCGTTACTAGACCGTATGGAAATCATTTCTATATCCAGTTATACCACCAATGAGAAATTCCATATCGGAAAGAACCACTTGATCAAGGAAGCCCTCGAAGAACACGGATTAACCGACGAGGATATTACCATTGGCGATGAGACCTTAAAGAGAATCATCTCTGATTTTACCTTAGAGGCAGGTGTGCGGGGCTTGAAAAAGCAATTGGCGGCTCTTGCCAGAGTAACCACTGAAAAAGTGGTGATGGGGAATGTTGAAAAACCCTTGGTCATCACCCCGGAAAGTTTAGAGGAGTTATTAGGCAGACAAGTTTCAAGACATTCTATGGCGCAAGATCATAACCCGCCTGGGGTTGTCACAGGACTTGCTTGGACACCAGTTGGCGGCGAGATTTTATTTATTGAAGCCACGGATATGCCGGGAAATGGCCAGGTTATTTTAACCGGTAAATTAGGGGATGTCATGAAGGAATCAGCTAGAATCTCCTTGAGCTTACTGAAGTCCAGATTACCGATTAATACAGTGCCATTTAAAGAAAAGGATCTTCATATCCATGTGCCTTCTGGTGCTGTCCCTAAGGATGGACCTTCGGCAGGTATTGCACTTTTTACAGCGCTTGCTTCACTTGTTACCGGTATTCCCGTAAGTGGTAAGTTGGCTATGACTGGAGAGATCACCTTAAGAGGCATGGTGCTTCCTATTGGCGGTTTGAAAGAAAAGCTCATTGCTGCTGAGAGAGCTGGTATCAAAAAGGCGCTCATTCCAAAAGACAATCTTCTGGATTTAAAGGATATACCAGAGGAAGTTAAAAACGAATTAGAGATTATAACAGTAGAAACCGTTGAAGATGTGTTGAGAGAAACCATTGGCATCTCACTACCTAGACCAGCATCCATTCCATGGGTATTAGGTGGTGCTGAAGCGCCTATTGGATTTTAAGTAGGATCATTTACATAAGATGGAAACAGGGAAACCAAGAAATTGGTTTCCCTATTTAAATGTCTGATAATGCCTATATATCAGGTGGATTTTTGCATGTTGATAAGGAGGGAGACGGATTATATAATAAGAATAAAATAAAATGAAAGAGATGGGCCTCTATGAAATTACAAGATAAGATATGGTATGGTGGCGACTACAATCCCGATCAGTGGTCTAAAGAAATTTGGGACATCGATATGGACTATATAAAACAGGCAAAGATGAATATCCTTACATTACCCGTGTTCAGCTGGGCGAGAATTCAAAAAGACGAGGATTCCTTTGATTTAGAATGGTTAGAAGAGATCATTAAAAAAGCCCATGAAAATGGACTTCAGATTTGTTTAGCAACTTCTACTGCGGTACAACCAGCTTGGTTATCCAAGAAATATCCAGATATACTCCCTGTGGATAAGGATGGGAAAAAGCGACACTTTGGTGGACGGGTTAAATTTTGTCCAAACAGCGAAGATTATAAAAGAGCTGCCAAGAAGCTGGTGACTAAACTTGCTGAAACCTTCAAGGATTATCCCAATATTTTACTATGGCATATTGGTAATGAGTATGATAATTATTGCTATTGTGAAACCTGTCGTCAGAGGTTTGTAGACTGGGTAAGGGACAAATACAAAACCCTTGAAAAGCTAAATGAGCGTTGGTGCATGCAATTTTGGGGCCACCAACTCCATGATTTTGACGAAATTGTGCTGCCCGATAATCTTTCAGAAACCTGGGATTCAGATGGTATAGAACGGACCACCTTTCAAGGCATTC